>CAZHEW010000526.1:1351-2601 GCA_964531815.1 uncultured Verrucomicrobiota bacterium | reverse complement strand
TCTGCTGCACCCCCAGCTACTTCCTCCACCTCATTGACCAGGCCGCCGAAGTCGGTGTCAACCTCAAAGACCTGCCGCTGCGCGTCGGTGTCTTCGGCGCCGAGCCGTGGACCGAATCCATGCGCCGCCGCATAGAAGCGGACAGCGGCATAAAGGCCTACGACATCTACGGCCTGTCCGAGATCATCGGCCCCGGGGTGGCCATGGAATGCGAATGCCAGGCCGGGCCGCACATCTTCGAGGATTACTTCTATCCCGAGATCATCCACCTCAAGACCGGAAAACCCTGCGCGGACGGCGAGGAGGGCGAGCTGGTGCTGACGACGCTCGGCAAACATGCCATGCCGATGATCCGCTACCGCACCCGCGACATCACGACCCTGACCTCCGAAACCTGCGAGTGCGGCCGCACGCTGCGCCGCATCAAACGCATCGGCCGCCGCGCCGACGATATGTTCATCATTCGCGGCATCAATGTGTATCCTTCCCAGGTCGAGACCGCCCTGCTGAAGGTCGAAGGCACCCTGCCGCACTATCAGATCGTCCTGACCCGCGAAGAGGACCTCGACGTCATGGAGGTCCAGGTCGAGGTCACGCCGGAGGTCTTCGCCGACACCGTGGGCGCGCTCGAACAACTGCGGCGCAACCTCACCAAGTCCGTCGAAACCATCGTGGGCGTGCGCGCCAAAGTGCGGCTGGTCCAGCCGCGCACCATCCAGCGCAGCGAAGGCAAGGCCAAGCGCGTCATTGACCAGCGGAAAATGTAACCCAAAGGAGAATCCACTAATGAAGGTAAAACAGCTCTCGTTGTTCCTCGAAAACAAGCCCGGCGCCCTCAGCCGGCCCGTCAAACTGCTCGCCAAAGCCAGGCTCAACATCCTGACGCTCTCCATTGCCGACACCCAGCAGTTCGGCATCCTGCGCTTCGTGGTGCGCGACTGGGAAAAGGGCAAACAGCTTCTGGAGAAGGCGGGTTTTGTCGTCAAGGTCTCCGACCTGGTCGCCATCGAGGTGGCCAACGAGCCCGGCGGCCTGGCCGACATCCTGCTCGCGCTGGAACGCGCCCGGCTCAACGTCGAATACATGTACGGGTTCACCCTCCGGGCCGAAGGCAAGGGCGTGCTGGCGTTCCGCTTCGACGACCCGGACGGCGCCATCGCCTCGCTGCTCGACGCGGGCATCAACCCCATCCGCCGCGTGGACCTGTTCAACCGCCTGGAAACCTGAACAGCGAGGTGGCGCCGGCGCGC
>CAZHEW010000526.1:0-1251 GCA_964531815.1 uncultured Verrucomicrobiota bacterium | reverse complement strand
GGCACCGGGCTGGTGAACATTCTCTACGATGTGAGCGACCCGGAAGGGGATCAGGTGGCGGTCACGGTCGCGGTGTCGCTGGATGGCGGCGCGACTTACAGCGCCTCGGGCCGCACCTTCAGCGGCAGCGGCTATGGCACCAACATCACCCCGGGCCTCAACCGGGCGATCGTGTGGAATGCGGGCGCCGACCTCGACCCGCTGATGTGGTCCCGGGTCAGAGTGAAGGTCACGGCGGATGATGGCTACGGGAACGCCCCGCCCGAAATGTGTTACGTCCCGCCCGGCGGATTCCTGATGGGGGATAGCCTTAACGATGGCGGGACAGAAGAGCGCCCGACCCACACCGTCTATGTCAGCGGGTTCTACATAGATAAGTTCGAGGTGTCGAGCAACCTCTGGCAAGAGGTGCTTGTCTGGGCGCTGCAAAACGGCTACGCCTTCGATAATCCCGGCCTGGCCAAGGGGCCGGGCCACCCGGTGCATACCGTAAACTGGCACGACGCGGTCAAGTGGTGCAACGCCCGCTCCCAAGTGCGCGGCCGCGATCCCGTCTATTACACCAGCGGCGCGCAGACAGACTTGTATAAGACCGGTCGGCTCAATCTGACCAACGGCTGCGTCAAATGGACGGCCAACGGCTACCGGCTGCCAACCGAGGCCGAGTGGGAGAAAGCGGCCCGCGGAGGCGTGAACGGACATCGCTTCCCCTGGTCTCACACCCAGAACATAACTCACAGCCTGGCCAACTATGAGAGCAGCACCTCCTACGCTTACGACACCAGCCCCACGCGGGGTTATCACCCGACGTGGGCAACCGGCGGGCATCCCTACACCAGCACGGTGGGTTATTTCGCCCCCAATGGCTACGGCCTCTGCGACATGGCGGGGAACGTTTGGGAGTGGTGCTGGGACTGGTACGACGGCAGTTGGTATTCGAATGCCGGGGCGACTCAAAACGACACTAGAGGCCCGACGGGAACCGCCACCTATCGTGTGTTGCGGGGCGGCTCGTGGTTCATCCACGCCTACTACGTGCGGTGTGCGTACCGGTACTACTTCACGCCGTCGTTCGCCTACGACTACGTTGGCTTTCGTTGCGTGAGGGGGCTCTAGCTTTGCTCTTTTACCCTTTTACCCTTTTGAATGGTATGAGGCGTGGGATGTTGGAAATGGAGCGGGGGTCTGGGGGCGCAGCCCCATAGGCGCTAACTTAGCGAAATCGTTCCCACGGATAGCGATTGAGTTGAG
>CAZHEW010000525.1:1453-2605 GCA_964531815.1 uncultured Verrucomicrobiota bacterium | reverse complement strand
AGAAAGGCAAAGCCGAGGCCGCGGTGACGCGGGCTGACGGGACAGTCAAGCGCCACCCAGATACAGGCCAGCAGAAAAGACGCGTGAATGAGGTGAAACACGCCCCGGATGGCGAGGAGCCTGGGGCTGCGGCTGCCCACGCGGAAGAGAAACTGCCAGCGGCCGATGCCCATGAAAATGACCGGCAACACCGAAGTCAGGCTCAACAGGAGAATCACGCTTTTGGGAAATCTGAAGAGCATGTTCTTATAGGCGCCCAGCACTGAGCGCAGCGCCGGCCAGAAGTCGAAGTGCCGGTCGTGCGAGAAGTTCGCGATCAACGGCAGCAGCAGCAGCAAAGACAGACCGGCCAGTCCGAACAGCGCCATGCGAATGCAGAGCCGAAGATCTGCCGTGAGTTCAGGCGCGGCAGCCTTCCACCCCAGGCGCAATGCCCGGGCGGCAAAGCGAATATCCAGTATGTGCAGCGGCTTGGTCCAAAGAAGCGCCACAAGAAACAACGGCAGGAACCCGGCCATCGCCCAGTTGTTTGCCAGGGACACGCCGTATACGAACGCGAACCTGGCCAGCCAGGACTGTTTGCGCGTGCTCCGAAATTCCAGCACACACCACACCGCATACGCAAAGAGCAGGAGATCCAGTATTTCCCCGGCTGCCTGGATGGAGTTCTCCCAAAAGGTGAGCTGCAGACCGCAGGCAAGGACCGCCAGGACTGGAGGCAGCCAGGCGCTGCGGATGGCATGGAGCGAGAACCGCCTTTGTCCGGGCAACAACGTCACGGAGCGCGCCAGCAGCGCCAGGGTCAAGGCCGCGCTGACAGCGCTGAACAAGTTCGCGGCCAGGGCAATGACACTGGCTGGCAGCCAGCGCAAGGGGTAGGTGACGAGGAAAGTCACCGGGGCGAAAACATTCGGCCGCCAGTTCCAGCCGCTTAGCTCAACCACCTGCCGCAAGTTGCCCGCAGCAACGCCGTGGTTCAGAGTGATCAAATAGACCGCCAACATGCCCCCGGCCAGCAGCCAAGGCAGCATCGAGGTCGCCAAGTTCCATGGCCGCGTGGGTTCGTTTTCCGTAGTCATTAGCCGGCCGAGGTTCAGGTCATGCTGGCGTAGCCGCCAGGACAAGTTTCTCGCCGATGTCAAAACGCTACCA
>CAZHEW010000525.1:0-1353 GCA_964531815.1 uncultured Verrucomicrobiota bacterium | reverse complement strand
CTGCTTCGGCCCAGACCGGCGTCGGCATGAGCCTGTATGCGGGAATAACCATTACGGGTGTGGTGAATTGTGTGTACGCAATCCAAACCACCACGGACCTGTCGAATCCGAACTCCTGGCAGAACCTGGCGATTATCACACTGCCCAGCAGCCCGTATCTTTACTTTGACACGCAGAACCCCGCCAGCGGCAACCGCTTTTATCGCGCCGTTGCCCAATCCGTAACGACCAATATGCTCTACATTTCGCCGGGCACATTCACTATGGGGAGCCCGACTAATGAAGTTGACCGGTATTGGGATGAAGCCGAGCACACGGTGGTGCTGACTCGCGGCTTCTACATTAGCAAGTACCCGGTCCGGCAATCCGACTACCTGGCTCTCATCGGGAACAATCCCAGCCGCTTCACGCCGGCCAACGGTTGGCCTCAGTGCACGACGAACTGCCCGGTTGAGTCAGTGAGCTGGCATGATGCGACGAACTACTGTGCCAAGTTCACACAGCGGGAAGCGACGGCGGGCCGACTGGCGCCCGGGTGGCAATACCGCTTGCCCACGGAGGCGGAGTGGGAGTATGCCTGCCGGGCTGGCACGACGACCCGGTTCAGCTATGGAGATGACCCTGGCTATGCCAACCTGGCTTCTTACGCCTGGTATTTTGATAACAGCGGTGTTGCTACGCACCCGGTGGGGCTCCTCAAATCCAACCCATGGGGATTATACGATATGTATGGTAATGTGAGTGAGTGGTGCCAGGATTGGTATGGGGAGTATCCCTCCGGGACGGTCACAGATCCGCAGGGGCCCACCACGTCCGTAGCGAACCGCGTGATCCGGGGT
This sequence comes from uncultured Verrucomicrobiota bacterium, assembly GCA_964531815.1. Classification (GTDB taxonomy): domain Bacteria; phylum Verrucomicrobiota; class Verrucomicrobiia; order Limisphaerales; family UBA8199; genus UBA8199. Next base: position 514 of record CAZHEW010000525.1, on the reverse strand, counting down.
GGAAATTATTTCGCCACCGGTGGTTTCTGCCGGTCGGCCCAGCGTGCTAGCCTGACTCCGTCAAGCGTCAGATACAATACTGGGTTCCGGATGGTTCTGGCTCCGATGTAGGCCTCGCGACGGGTGCCGGCATAGATACACTCCGGCTCAGCCGCAGTCCGCGTCGCCCAGGTATTGCGGCCCGGCTGGCGCGATCGTGTCGCCCCCTTCCGCATCATCCGCATAACCCGTCTTGTTTGCGTTTGGTCTGACCATGCGCTTAATGATGGGGACTCCTGAACCTCAGCGGCGCACCATGCGAGAGAACTCATGGGTCAAGGCATAACCGAGTGTCTCCTTCGCTCAACCACGCCCGACAAATCCTCACCGAGGCGCGAGAGCACCCCGCGATACTCACACACATAAACCGTCAGAGGAGTGATCGGAACTTCCTGAAAACCAAAAGGCCGCCCTACAGCGGGCGGCCTTTTGAGTGAAAGCCTGAGCTTAGCGGGCCGCCTAACGGCGCCTGCGC
>CAZHEW010000524.1:0-2607 GCA_964531815.1 uncultured Verrucomicrobiota bacterium | reverse complement strand
TTGGCGCGCACGCCACGGCCGGAGCTCATGACAGCGAAGCCGCGGTCGGCGCGATACAAGTCGGCCTTCCAGCCGGGCTTGGCGAGTTGTGCGCGGAGGACCGCCAACTCCTCCTGGTTGATGAGCACGAATGGTCTTTCGGCAAAGGCGGTTGAGCCCACGCAATCGCAGACGAAGCCGGCGAGGGGAGCGACCCAGAGCAGCAGGCTCGCAGCCGCCGCACGCAGAAAGGACGCAAGATATGATTTCACTTGTACGAAACAGGTCCGTCGAGTTGAACCGCATAGTGCCGGGAATCCCCAGAATGGGAAAGGGCGCAAGTTCAGGAGGCTGTCGTTGCTTAGGGCTGTGGGGTAGCCACCAACAAGCCACCAACAAGCCAGCAACAAGCTTAATAGAATTTCTATTAAGCTTGTTGGTAGGGTGGTGATGGCTTGGCGCTGGCTATAACGGAGGTGGGCTGATCCGAGCTATCCGGTGTCCAGAAACAGGACACTCTCTACAGCGTTCAGGAGGTCGTCATGAGGACTTCGCATTAGCATCCGTGATAGCCAATGACGAAGGGGCGGGGTCAAACCGCGCCAACGAAGCTGGGTTGCGCAGACGTGCGCCGGCGATCCTGCCAGGCGCGCCACGTTACCCAGGCACAAGTTGCGGCGATGCCGATCCAGCCGATGAGCGTGATCGCAGCAGCGATGCGAGTGTCATATTGGAGGAGGTTCCAACGAGTGAAGATGGTGAACCAGTCATGGTCCCCGCCGCCCACCAGGGGGAGTTCCCTCGCCCGGGCGTCAGCCATGTAGCGGGCGATGTTGAACCAATTCTCAAAGAACCAGATGCAGGCCGCGGTAAGGCCCAGCGCTTGCCGCTTGCGCCAGAAGGACACCGCGAGCACGCAGGGGAACGCCAGTTGGCCAATGGTGCCGCCATAGGTTTCCAGTCGGGAGCTGAACACGCCCAGCAACGGATGGCCCGCCTCGTGGAAGAGCAAATTCGCATGGTCCAGGAGGAAGACGAAGCCCGGCTCGGAGCGCAAGACCAGCATCAAGAAGACTGCGAAGCCGACGGCAAAGCCAAGCAGCTTTCCTTTGGTCACTGATTCCCAGTCTTGTTGCGCCATGGCAGCGATGACAGCAGGAATTTCGCCAAACACCATGGCAGGGCGCTGGCCGTGAGCGGGCCGTGCCAGGGCTGTGAGGCTGGGAGGTGTGCCTATGGCTTCGAGCTAACGCGGGCTCGGAACTTCTCCAGCAGCGGGTCTTGCGTGCGCTCCATCCACGCCAGCATATCCTTGCGCGCGTGAGCAATCTGAGCCTGGCATTTCGGATCGGCAATCAGGTTGCGCAGTCCGTCAGGGTCAGCCGCGAAGTCGTAGAACTCTTCCGGCACACGGTGCACGAGCATTTCCACGCGGTCGGCGACGGGCTTGTTTGCCGCCGCCGCCTGCTGCATCGCGTTGAAGGTCAGGCCGCCCATTGGTTCGGCCTGGTAACGGGTGGTGCCGTCCGACCAGGCGTTGTAGATATAGCCGAACTGTTTGGTCTGCAGGCAGCGCATCGGGTACTGGCGGCGCCCGGAGGTGTCGTTGTAACAGGTGAAGACACGGTGACGTTCGGGTTGGTCGCGCCCGGTGAGCAAAGGCAGGAAAGAGCGGCCATCCATGCCAGCCGGAGCCGGCAAGCCCGCCGCTTCCAGAATGGTCGGCATGAAATCAATGCCCGAGATGAAGTGCTCAGTGTCCGCCACGCCAGCCTTGACTTTGCCCGGCCAGCGGACGAGCCAGGGGGTGCGGGTGCTGGTGAGGTAACAGTTGCTCTTGCCAAAGGGCATCGAGATGCCGTTGTCGCTCAGGAACATGACCAGCGTGGTGTCCTCCAGGCCGGCCTCCTTGAGCGCCCGGAGGACCTCGCCGACGGTCTCATCGCACCGATGGGCCGAAGAATAGTACTGCGCCATTTCCTTGCGCACATTCGGCAGGTCTGGCAGGAAGCCCGGCACGGCGATCTCCTCGGGCTTATAGATGCGATTGGGCGGCGGATACTTGACTTCACCCGCAACACTATCTTCCTCAACTGCCGCACTCGCTGCCTTCTTTGCCTTCTTCTTCTTGCCCTGCTTGGTTTGGCCCCGGTTGGTTTCGCCTTCACTGCCTGCCCAGGGACGGTGGGGGTCCTGGGAGTTGGCCATGAGGAAGAACGGCTTGCCGGACTCCTTGGCCTGGGCGAAGAATTCTTTCGCGGAACGATAATAGAGCGCCGGGTCGCGCCCCTGGCCTAGTTCGCGGGCGTCGTACTTGTAGTCCCAGGGGAACTTGTCGGGCGGTGCCAAATGGCTGACTTTGGCCATGATGCCGAGCTGGTAGCCCGCCGCCTTGAGCGACTCCATCAGCGTCGGCACCTCGGGGCGGACCGGGTAGAAGCCGGTGGCGCCGTTGCGATGCGGGTAGCGGCCGGTCATGAGGCACTCGCGGCTGGGCTGGCAGACTGCCACCGTGACGTGGGCGTTGACGAAGCGTATGCCCTGGCTCGCCAGACGGTCGAGGTTCGGGGTGATGCCGGGCGTCAGACAGCCAGTGAAGCCGGGCGTGTTGTAGTTCATGTCATCGGC
>CAZHEW010000523.1:0-2607 GCA_964531815.1 uncultured Verrucomicrobiota bacterium | reverse complement strand
TCGCCGCGTCGCACAGAACTGCCACTTGAATATTCATCCGGGCACGATTAAGCCACGGGCCCCCCGGCTTGGCACGAACTAAATTCGCCCGCCCAGCCCGGCAGCCAGCCTGATCGGCGCCCGGGTCATCCCGCTCACGACAGCCTGGCAAGCCGCGCCGCGCCTTGCGCAGCCTAACCCCGAATCAGAAAACGGAACCGGCGCTTCCGCAGAATCCGGCGGAAGGCTGGACCGGGCTTGGACACGAGGTCAAGACACCGCCGTTCCTCCGCCCGAGCGCGCCTCCAGAAATGCCTTCAACTCCCCTGCGGCTTTGCCGCCAAAACCCGGCACCTCCGCGAGCTGCTCGACGCTCGCCAGCCGCATGCGCTGAACCGAGCCGAACTTCTTCAACAAGGCCGCCTTGCGCCGCTCGCCGATGTTGGGGAACTCATCCAAAATGCTCTCCGATATCTTCCGCAGCCGCAGTTGGGCGTTGTAGGTGTTGGCGAAGCGGTGCGATTCATCCCGCACCCGCTGCAAGAGCTTCAACGCGCCGCTTTCATGCGAGAGCCTCAGCGGCTCCTTCTCCTCCGGCCGGTAAATCTCCTCGAATTCCTTGGCCAGCCCGATCATCGGGATATGCCCAACCCCCAGCTTCTCCAGCTCCGCCCGCGCCGCCCCAAGCTGTCCTTTGCCGCCATCAATTAGAATAAGGTCAGGCAGCGCGGACGCGGAAGGCGTGGCGCGTGTTTCGTGCTGCGTGTCGGGGGCTTCGGCATTCGGCATTTGGCATTCGGCATTCTCCTTCAGCACCCGGGCGTATCTCCTTCGCACCACCTCGGCCACCGATGCAAAATCGTCCTGCCCCTCGACCGTCTTGATCCTGAATCGCCGGTAATTTGCCCGGTCGGGCCGGCCATTCCGGAAGCTGACCAGCGAGGCCACCTTGAACGTGCCGCTGATGTTCGAGATGTCGAACCCTTCTATCCGCTGCGGCGGCGAGGCGAGGCCGAGCGCCTCGGCCAGCTCCGCCAGGTCCCGCTCCGGCGCAATGGCCGGCGGCAGGCTGTAAGGGACGCGATCGAACCGGCTCACCTTCCGGGTCGTGCTCTTCAAATCCGACAGCAGGTCGCGCAACTGGGCCGCGCGCTCGTATTCCTGCGCCGCCGCGGCCCTCTTCATCTCCTCCTCGAGTTGCTCCTGCAGCCCAGCGCACTGGCCCTCCAAAAAGTCGCACGCCGCCTTCACCTGCCCCAGGTACTCTTCGCGCGAGACATTGCCGATGCACGGCGCGGTGCAGTATTTCAGATGGGCATAGAGGCAATGCCGGTAATCCCGCTCGGTGGGCGTGAGGGAACGGCAGCCGCGCAAGTGATACTGCCGCCGCACCAGCGCCAGCGTGCTGCGCAGCGCGCCCGAGTTCGGGAACGGCCCGAAATACCGCGCGCCGTCGTCCTGTTTGAGGCGCGTCAGCGTGAAGCGCGGGATCGGATCCTTCAGGTTGACCTTGAGCATCAGGAAGCGCTTGTCGTCGCGGAAGCTGACGTTGTAGCGCGGGTGGAACTCCTTGATCAGCTTGCCCTCCAGCAACAGCGCCTCCGGCTCGCTGCGCACGATGTGGGTATCGAAGTCATGGATCGCCTCGGTCAGCGCCTTGAACTTCAGGTCCCACCCCAGACGCCGTGAGGGCTGGAAATACTGGCTCACCCGCCTGCGCAAATCCCGCGCCTTGCCCACATAAACCACCGTCCCGAAGCGGTCCCGCATCAGGTAAATGCCCGGCTTATGGGGCAGCGTCCCGAGCTTCTTGCGAATGTGGTCGGCCACGGTCATGCCGACTCCAACTTACAACACGGTCTGCTTCCTGTTAAAGTCGAACTTGGCCGCCTTTTCCTGCACGAAGCTCAGCCTCGCCATGCTCGGCGCCGCCTGCGCGCGCAGGCCACAGCCCGCGTCGCTCACCGGCTGCTACCGGCAATGAAGACTGCACGGCAGACGGCGTGAAAAAACTCCGCCCCATTTTCGATTTCCCATCCCCGGGCTCCCTGCCTATGCTTGCCGGCATGACGCTGCTCCAAAGTGCTATCAAAGAATCCCTCGTTGTTACCCGCGCGCTGAGCGCCCTGGAAAAACCCCTCAACCGGGCGGTGAACCTGGTGGTGGACTGCCTGACCAGCGGGCACAAACTGCTGCTTTGCGGCAATGGCGGCAGCGCCACGGATGCCTCCCACGTGGCCACCGAATTCCTCTGCCGCTTTTGCGAGGACCGCCGGCCCTATCCCGCCATCTCGCTCACCGTCAGCGGCGAATTCATGACCGCCGTCTGCAACGACTACCACGCCGACGAAATCTTCGCCCGCCAGGTCTGGGGCCTCGGGCAGAAAGGCGACCTCCTCATTGCCTTCACCAGCAGCGGCAAGTCCCGCAACATCCTGCGGGCGCTGGAAGAGGCCAACCGGAAAAAGATGAAGAGCATCTGCTTCCTGGGCCGCGACGGCGGCTACACCAAAGGCGTCGCCACGCTTGATCTAATGGCGCCCGGCGCCAACACCGCGCGCATCCAGGAAGCCCACACCCTCCTCTTTCACGTCCTCTGCCAAGCCGCCGACCAGAAGCTGCCCAAGT
>CAZHEW010000522.1:0-2612 GCA_964531815.1 uncultured Verrucomicrobiota bacterium | reverse complement strand
CGCCTGAAAATCACTATCCACAAACTCCGTCGCGTCGTAATCCGAAGGCATACAGTGTAGCTTAGGCTGCGCGGCGACGGGTGTAAAGCGAGCTTAGAACAGCTTGCCGACGGCCATGCCCAGGACGCTCAAGGGTCCTGTGTCCTCCAGCCCTTCGGTGGCCTGGTTCACCTTTTGCAGGGTCAGCTTCGCGTTCTTGTACAACTCCTGGTCGTTGATAATTTTGCCAACGGTGCCCTGCCCCTGGTTGACCTTCTGCAGAATCTCCTTCAGGTTGGTCATGGCCTCGGCTGCCTCGCGGTAAACCTGCTCGTCTTTCACCAGCTTGCCGACGGTGCCCTGGCCGGAGTTGATCTGGTCCACGATCTTGCGCGCCTCGGCAACCGTGGTCCTGATCTCGGTAGCCGTGTCCTGCAGGTTGCTGACCGTCGAAAGGGCGGTGTTGTACAACGACTCGTCTTGGATGAGTCTCCCCAGGGTGCCCTTGCCTTGCGAAATCTGGGAGGAGAGATCGGCGGAGATGGTTTGCACGTTGGAAATCGTCAGGGAAAGGGGCTCCTTGTTGGCGTTGATGAAATCCCGGAGAGGCCCAACCAGCGTGTCAATGCCGGCACCAGTAAAGCTCTTGGTCATAGCCCCGACATCCTCGGCGACTTTGTCAATCTTCTGCATCATGGCACTCAGGTCCGCCTGTTCGACGGTACCAAGGTCGGCGTCGTCCTTCGCCAGATCTCCTTGCGGTGTGCCGAAGTCAATCTGCACGTAGTTCTGCCCCATCAGCCCGGTGAACTTGATCGTCGCCCTGCTGTCTGTCCTCACTTCGGCAGACGGGGTCACCTTCATCGTCACCAGCACCCGGCTGTTGGTGAGTTGGATGGTTTGGACTCGCCCGATTTCGACTCCGGCCATCTTGACAAGGTCGCCCACTTTAAGGTCTTGCACGTTGTTGAATTGGGCAGTCACGTGCTTGCCGCGTCGGAATGAGTCCAGGGTGCCCACTCGTTCGAGGATGATCGCGAACGCGAGCACGGCCAGGGCAAAGAAGATGCCAAGGCGGGTTTCAAGTGTGTTCTTCATATTATGTCCTTTCGTTGTTCCAGCAGGAGACTAATGGCGTTTGAAATCGGCATGCAGAAATTGCTGCACGAGCGGGTCCTTGTGCTGCTTCACCTCGTCAGGCGTGCCAATGGTCAGAATCCGGCCCTGGTTGATGACCGCGATACGGTCGGCCACCCCAAAGGCGAGGTCCCGATCATGCGAGACGACCAGCGAGGTGACGCGAATTCGCTCATTGAGCCGCACAATCTCCTCGGCGATGACCACGGACGAGAGCGGGTCAAGCTCGCTGGTGGGCTCGTCATAGAGAATCAGCTGCGGCTCGATGACCAGCGCCCGGGCAATGGCGACGCGCTTCTTCATGCCGCCGGAAAGCTCGCTGGGCATTTTCTCCTCGGTGCCGGCCAGGCCCACCACCTCGAGCTTCTCGGTGACAATGCGGGCAATTTCCTCGGGCGGCCGCAGCCGATGTTCCGACAGATACAGGCCGACGTTCTGCCCGACCGTCAGCGAATTGAGGAGCGCGCCGGATTGGAAGACCATCGCCATGCGGTACTTGCTCATCACCTCCGGCGATTGGATCGGCTGGCCTTCGATGAGAATCTCCCCGGCGTCGGGCTCCTCCAACCCGATCAGGTGCTTGAGCAGGACGGTCTTGCCGCTGCCGCTGGGCCCCATGATGACGAAAACCTCTCCCGGCTTCACCTCGAAGTCCAGGCCATGCAGGATTACCTGGCCGTCGAACGCTTTGCGCAACCCGCGGACCTGCAGGCAGACGCCGTTTTGATTCGAGATGGCCTCGTTCATTACTTGAGCAGGATCCGCGTCAGGAAGTAGTCAGAGATGACGATCAACACGATCGAGTTGACAACCGCCTTGGTGACCGACCGGCCAATCCCGCGAGGCCCGCCCCGCGTGATGAGCCCTTGATGACAGGAAACGACCGCTATGATCAGGGCGAACATGAAGCTCTTAAACACGCCGTTGAGCACATCCCACAGGTCAACGGTGGAGCGCAGCGCGTTGAAGAACGCCTCGAACGAAACTGCGATCCGGGCGTTGGCCGAGGACACCAGCGCGCCCCCCATCCACCCCACCACGATCGCGATGGTCACCAGCATCGGGAGGGCGACAGCCAGGGCGGTCAGGCGCGGCAGCACCAGATAGTGGACCGGGTTGATGTTCATCGTGCGCAGCGCGTCAATTTCCTGATAAACACGCATGGAGCCGATTTCCGCCGCCATCGCCGAGCCGATCCGGCCGGCAATCAGAACGGCCATCAATACCGGCGCCAGTTCCTTGGCGATCGAATAGCCGACAATCGCGCCGACGTAGCTGCCCAGGCCGCGCTCGACCAGCAGCGGGCCGGTCTGGAGCGCCATCACCGCGCCAATGAAGAAAGAGAGGATGCAGACCATGAACAGGCTGGCAACGCCGATTTCGAAGAACTGGTCGAGGACCTTCTGGCGGTGGCGCCAAGCCAGCGGCAGGGCCGCCAGCGCGCGCCAGAACAACACCACCATTTCTCCAATGTTCTGAAACATAGCTGGCAGTTA
>CAZHEW010000521.1:0-2614 GCA_964531815.1 uncultured Verrucomicrobiota bacterium | reverse complement strand
GCCCTCGACGATCACCGCCGCCCAGGGCTCAAATGGGAGTCCCGCCCGGGCACAACCAAATAATCTCGCGAGGACTGCCTACAACCGCCACTCTCCGCGCATCTTGCGACTCAGCAGCCGGAGATTTGCCTCTTCGTCGCCGCGGAAGCGCTCTTTGCGCGAATCCCAGACCAGTTTGCGGTTGAAGTGCAGGGCGATCTCGCTCAGGTGGCAGAGCGTGTCGGATTGGACGGACTCGTCTATCGGACAAACAGTCTGGGCGCGGCTCCTGACGCAATCCAGGAAGTTGCGAGTATGATCCGGGCTGCGCGTTAGCTGGACCTTGAGCGAGTCCTCGTTCTGATCAATAAGGCTCTCGGGCTGCAAGTTGATGCCGTGGCGGTCAACATGGACCCAGCCCTCGGTGCCCTCGAAGCCGGTGCCGTGGTCGGTGATGCGGCGGTAGCGCTTCTTCCATGCCTGCTCGTGTTCCCAAATGCCGCATGACGGCGCTTCCGGGTTGGGGTGATTGGGCGTGCCTTCGAAGCGCAGGGTGACGCCACTGCCGAATTTCATGTTCACGTTCCACGCGGTGGCGGTGTCGCAGATGCCTTCGGCGTGGAAGGTTCCGCGGCCATCTACTTCCACAGGGCCGCCCAGCAGCTCGCCGCCCCCCCAGACCGCGATGTCCATTGGGTGAATGCCCCAGCCGGCGATGAAGCCGACGGCCAAGTCGCGAATATACCACCAGGTCTTCTTTGCGCCCGGCCCGGCGACAAGGTCCTGCGTGTGGGGACGGGCGGGCGCCGGCCCGAGCCAGAGCTCGTAATCCAGGCCGGACGGGACGGGGACGACTTGGGTGGAGCCGCCCGGGGCGCTGGCGGGGGCCCAGACGTTAATGTGCCGGAGCCGGCCGATGCAGCCGTTCCGGACGAGCGCGCAGGCGAGGCGGAAGATGCGCGAGGAACGTTGCTGGGTGCCGAATTGGAAGACGCGCTTGTGACGATGGACAGCCTGGCGCAAGGCCCAGTTTTCGGTAAGGTTGAGGCCCATCGGCTTTTCGAGATAGATGTCCTTGCCGGCACGCACTGCGGCCAGCGCGGTCAGCACATGCCAGTGATCGGGCGTGGCGATGAGCACGGCGTCAATGTCTTTGCGGGCGACCAGTTCGCGGAAGTCGCGGTAGGCGGCGCAGTCATTGTTTTGGTAGTGCTGGTTGACGCGGTTGCGGGCCTGTTCGAGGTGTCCTTGCAGGACATCGCAAACGGCAACGACCTGGGCGTCTTTTTGGTTCATGAAGTTGCCCATGTCACCCTGGCCTTGCGGGCCAACGCCGACGCAACCGACGGTGATGCGGCTGCCGGGCGCCGCCTTGCCGGCCCGGCCCAGCGCGGAGGCGGGCGCGAGTGCGGGCAACGCGGCGGCGGAAAGGGCGAGGAGGGAGGTTTGCTTGAGGAATTGGCGGCGGGTGGTGGAGTTGGTTTGCATAAGGTCTCGAGTCTAATGTCTAAAGTCCTGAGTCATGAGGCTGCGGGTTGTGCGCGCCACGCGGGGAGATTGGCATGGGCGGAAAGGGGTTGGAAGCGCAAAGTGGGCAGGGCAATTCAGGAAGTTGTAGGACGACGTAAGGAGGCTCACTTGTATGCGGACGAAGCGACCAGAGCCCCCTTATGTCGTCTCCTACAAGGTCACAGCCAGGGCACACCGGGATGCTTCTTTTGGAGAGCGGGCTTGAGCTTCGGGTAGGTGTTCGCCCTGAACGCGGTCCAGTTGAAGGTGGCTTCCAGGCGCTTGCCATCGGGGGCGCAGAGCCAGAGTCTGACTGGCACCCGGCCCTCGCAGACATGCGGGTGTGCCTTGAGTGCGAAACATCCGTGCAGCTTCACCTGCAGCTCGGGCGGGTTCGGCTGGCCATCCTCGTCCCGTGCCTGCTCGGCATAAAGGAGTCTCAGCCTCCTGCCGTTCGGCCAGGCGAGGCTCGTGGGCGCGAGTTCGTCGAGCCAGCCAAGCTGCTCCCGGGCCAGCGCTTGGAGAAAGGACTCGCGCACCGGCGTCGCCTGCGCCTCCTTGGCCAGTGTCAACCCTTCAAACGCGCGCGCCAGGCAGTTGGTGATCGCCGCATCGTCGAAGGGCGGGAACTCCAAATCGGGCATGGCGGCAACCACCAGGTTCACCCGGCCAATGAGCTGTTTCAGCTCGTGGTTGAACAGCGGCAGCTCGAACCAGCCCTTCCGGTGCGCCTCGGCCAGGCACCGTCCGGAGGCTTTTGGGTCCACCTCGCGCTGGTGCTCGTGGTGAATGACGAGATCGCGAAAGCGGACCAGCTTCACGGCGGCGACGCGCTTGTGAGTGCGGTCGTAAAGGTGCTCGACTTTCGCGGTGACTTGCTCCGGGAACGTTTCCTCAATCCATTCGCGCTTCACGGCGGTGGCCAGCCCGAGCAGGGTCAGGTTCTCGGAGCCGCGCCCGGACACCTCACGAATGGTTGTTGCCACGAACAGCGGCGCGGCTTGCACCACGCTCTCGCGCATCAATGTGCCGCGCCGTCCTTCGGTCAGGTCGCACTCCAGCGTCCCCTGGTCGTGCCGGAGGCAGAGCTGGTCAATGAATCCGGCCATAAGGCAGCGGGGCAGGG
>CAZHEW010000520.1:0-2618 GCA_964531815.1 uncultured Verrucomicrobiota bacterium | reverse complement strand
CCGAACGGCACAGCCTTTATTATCTCCATCCGAGTTTCGGCTACTATTTTGAGGCCTTCTATCCGCAGGCCCAAGGCTTGATTTACCAACTCAAGCCCTACGGCACGAATGTCTCAATCATGCCACCCCCGGCCCCGGATCTAATCGCCAGGAACCAGCGGTTCTGGCAGGAGGCCGAAGCGAATCAGTTCCCGCCCATTATCCACGCGCTGCAACAGATCAGACCGCCGGCCAGCCCAAACCTGATCCAGCGCCTGCTGGCACGCGCTCATCTGACTCTGGAGCCTGATCGCGGCGCTCAGATTGTCGGCGCTCGCTACTCGCGCACCCTTAATTACTGGGGCGCAGAATTGCAGGAGTGCGGCGCGTATCCGGATGCGTCGCGATACTTCAGCCAAGCCCGGGAATTAAACCCGGACAATGTCGCCGCGCGGATCAACGAGGAATTCAACCGGGATCTGCAGGCCGGCCGGCAGCCGGTCGTGGCACCGGCCAAAGCCATCGAGGAAAAGTCCGGCCAACGCCGCGAATGGGACCAGGTGCTCCAGGAAGACGGTCCCTTCGCCGAGCCCAACTACTGCTATCAGATTGGCACTGCGTTCGCCAAGAACGGGCTCTATCGCCAGGCCATCCAGCAGTTCAACCGGGTGCAGGCCCTGGCCCCCGACCTGACGGATGCCCGCTTCTGGCTGACCCGGTTGTTCATCCATACCGGGCATTACTCGAATGCGCTGGCGGCAGTTGACCATATCCTGCAGACCAGGCCCAACGACGACAACGCCTTGTTTCTTAAAGCCGTTTCCCTGCTCCAGTCAAAAGCTTACGAGGAATCCATCGCGCCCTTTACCTACTTGCTCAACCTGTATACCAACAACTACGCCGCTCAGTTGAATCGGGCGATTGCTTACCTCCAACTCGGCAGGCTCGACGCCGCCCGACGCGATTACGAGCAGGTTGCTAAAGCCCTTCCCCGGTCCTACCAGGCCTGGTTCGGCCTGGCCGAAATCGCGTATCAGCAGAAGGACATCCCCGCTGCCATCACGAATTACCAGCGCTACCTGACCAACGCGCCTCCGGACACCCAGGAAGCCAAGCTGGTCGCCGCGCGCTTGCAAGAACTCACACGCAATCGGCCTTGAGGCTCGACAACCGGGCGCCCCGGCCAGACCTCCTGCTTCTCCTGGCAACTCACCGAGCCCGGAGTGGCAATGTCGCGATCCCCGCTATCGCTTCCGGTTATAGCCGGCCTGGGAGTACTTCTGCCTCGCCAAGGCGAGAGCTCGCTCGATCAGCAGCGTGTCAGGCTTGAACTCCGTCCACTCCGCGCCTTGTTCGGCGTGCCCCGCAGCGCACATAGCCTGCTCCCAATCCGCGCGGACGAGCGAGAGGCCCTGCGGCTGGACCGACCCTTGAATGAGCAGGCCGCCGCGGGTGCGGCGCTGGGCGGCTCCGGCGATCTTCTGGCCGCGCCACAGCACATCATGCGCTTCGTAACCCTGGAAGCATTGGCCGGGGAAGGTCTTGCTGCAGGCAGGGGCCAACTCGGTGGCGAGCCCCAGAACACCGAAGGCAGCCCGGACCCACTCGTGAACACGGCGGTAGCTTTCCCTGGCACGGAGCGAATACCAGGAGTGACCCGGCGGAAAGACAAGGCTATAGGTCCAATCGGCGTCGTGCGGCACCAGGCCGCCGCCCGTCGGCCGCCGCACAAGCGGGCGCAACAGCGTGAGGCGTTCGACGTCTGCATATTTCTGAAAATACCCAAACGAGGCGGCCGGCCCGCTCCAACCGTAGAAGCGCAGCACGGGCCGGCCCAGGCGCGACGCGGCGTGCAGCAGGACCTCATCCAGGGCCATGTTGGAAGCAGTGTCGCCCACGCCAGATTCGAGCAGATACCAAGGTTGCAATTGCATCAGGAGAGGGAGATCAGGACCTTGAGTCCCTGGACGCGCCAGCGCTTTGGACTGCGCCAGTCCGCTGGCGCATGTTCGCGCCGCCCGCCTTGCGGCAAGCGGCAAAACGCCCGGCGACTGCCGCGCCACCGGTCCTCGCAACCCGACGAACAACTCATAAGCAGCGCACGGTCAAACCTCCGTGGACACCCCCATTCGCGGGCACAGCACCCTGATTTCGCAGCCGCGGCAGTCGGGTTTGCGCGCCTCGCAGCGTCGGCGGCCATGCCAGATCAGCCAGTGACTGAACAGGGTCCACTGCGCCTGCGGCACCAGTGTCATAAGGTCCTGCTCGATCTTCTCGGGCATTTTTTCCTTCGTCAAGCCGAGCCGCTGTGCCAGCCGGGTGACGTGCGTGTCCACCACCACGCCGCAGTTAACGTGGAACGCGTTGCCGAGCACGACATTGGCCGTCTTGCGGCCCACGCCGCCCAGTTGGGTCAGCGCTTCCATCGTGCGCGGCACCTGGCCGCCGTGCCTTTCGACAAGCGCCTGGCAACAGGCATTCAGGCTCTTGGCCTTGTTGCGAAAGAAACCGGTCGTCCGGATGTCCTGCTCCAGTTCGCCGAGCGGCGCCCGGGCATAGTCGGCGGCAGAGCGGTACTTCTTGAAAAGCTCCGCCGTGACGAGGTTGACCCGCTTGTCGGTGCACTGGGCCGATAGAAT
>CAZHEW010000519.1:0-2622 GCA_964531815.1 uncultured Verrucomicrobiota bacterium | reverse complement strand
TGCCCTTTGAATTGCTCCGCCGCGCCCGCGGCCCCCCACCGCCCGTCCTGCCACCACGCCAGCCCCTTTTCCGTCCCCGCCCAAAGCCGGCCGTCCCCGTCCTCAGCCAGTGCCGTGATCGAGTCTGACGGCAGCCCCTCGCCCGTTGTGAATGTGGCCGCCTGGCCATCCTGCCACCGCGTCAAGCCGCTGCCGGCTGTTCCAATCCAAAGCGCGCCATGACGGTCCTCGTACAGCGTCCGCACGGAGCCGCCCCGCAGCCCTTCCCGTTCGCCAAAGGAAACAAAGCGCGTGCCGTCAAACCGGGCCACGCCGTCATCGCTCCCGATCCAAAGGTAGCCATCGCGCGTCTGGGCGAGCGCCCGCACCACATTCTGCGGCAGCCCCTGCTCGCGTTCCCAGGAACGGAAGGTCAACCGCCAGCCCTCGCTCCCGCCGCCTGCCCCGCCGGGCCGGCTGCTGCCCGTGGCACCGAAATCGCCAAAGACCGTTGCAATTTCCATATCGCTGAATGTCCAGCCGCCTCCGCCGCCGCCATGCCGCAGGCGGATTTCATTGAACGAAGCATTGGCGCTGAAGGTCGTCGTTAAGCTCGCCGCCTGGCCAGCCTCAGTTGCGTCCGGCCCCAGGTAGGGGTTCAGCCATACCGTCACGAGGTCGTCCCCGCCGGGGACATAGTTCACCTTGAATACGATCGTTCGTCCCGCGCCGCGACGGGGCAATTCGTAGGGCAGGAAGACCCCGGGGCTGGAGGATTCCGGCTGGGAGGACCGCAGGTCCATGTCGCCAAACACCCTGTTGAACTCGCCGTTGGTTGTCGTGTTAAAGGCGCTGTAAGCCCAGGCCTCCAGCGAGTTGCCCACCCCCAGCCTTTCCCGGTCCCCCTCCCAAAGCTGGAACGCCGCGAAGTACTCTTCCGTGCCGGCATCCGACAACGGGTCCGCATGGAACTTGAAGTAGAGCGTGTCGGAGGCGGAGTCATCGCGCTTCAACGCTCCGCTCAGGATGTCGCTGCCGGCGCCGGTCTCGTGGGCCAGCGTTGCCCCCAGGTCGCTCCACAACACAACGCCGCGCGCTGTCTCACCCCAGCCCAGAAACGCCGCCGCTGCCAGCGCCAGGAGCCCATGCCGCTGCATTCCCTGTCGCCCGGTCAATAAGCCGCCCCCGGCCAGCAGCCGCCGCAGCCGGCTCCACCCGCCGTGGAGAATCGAGAGTCCCAACATCGAGCGCAGCAGCCGTCCGCCAAATTCATTCCCCGGGCTGCTCCCGGAGCGGGGCATGCGGCGGGGTTGCGGCCGGCACCTGCTGCCGATGAGCCGAGAAGCGCGTCCATAAGTCATACAACCGCGCGGCCCACCTGGCGACCGCCGTTGCCCGGCTGAGCCAGGACCCTGAACGGCCGTGCCTTCTGGCCAGCAGGAAACCGGCTAGCGGCGCCAAAACGAGCATCCCCGGCAAGAGCCCTCCCGCCCCGCCTTTGGCCGCTTTGATCCACGCCGCGGAGGACCGGAGGCTCTGCCAATCGCCCCGCAGGACCAACCGGTTCAGGCTGCTCTCCACCAGCAGAGTCTGCTTCTGCACGGCCAGTTTGTTTAGTTCTTCTCTTCCAAACACGCCTTGTCCTTCTTGAGTTCAGCCAGGGTCGCCGAGAACGGCTCCCAACGCTTCATCCGGCGGCGCAAACACCAGAAGCCGGCGATCGTGGCTGCCAGATACACCAGGATCAACCCCGCGACCAGGTCGAGCCGATCCGCCCGCACGCAGACCACGACAATCGCCGCCGTGGCCGCCATCATCGTCATCAACGCCAGGATGAGCACCACCCCCGCCAGAACCAGCGTGTGGAGCAATTGCCACCGGCATTCATGCAGCTCAACCAGCAACAGCTCCACCCGGTTGTGGAAAACGCCCATCAGCGTCCTCAGCAACCGCCGCACCGACGCGGACATCCCCTCGCCTGTCTCGCCCCGCTCGGCCATGCGCCCTACCTGCGCGCCACCAGCACGCCCACCAGGATTCCTACGCCAAACGCGATGCCGATTGATTCATACGGATGCTGGCGAATCGTGCGGTCCGTTGCCTGGGCGGCGACGATTGTCTTTTCCTCCAACCTGTGACAGGTGGCTTTAGCCGACTCCAGGGCCACCGCCAGGCGGCTGCGCAATTCATGGACCTTCTCTCCCGCCTGCCCGGCCGTGGCCTTCAGCAGCGCTTCCGCATCGTTCACCACCGTCTTGAGATCGTCCGCCAGCCTCTCGTTAGTATGTTCTGTCGTCATTTGCTTCCTTTCGTTTCGTTTGCTCCGCCACCCTCACTATTCCCCAAACTTCGCAAATCGCAATGGGAAAAAACCCAACTCCCCCAGCGCCAATTCGCGAAGGCCCCCTGTGGGGAGGGATTGGCCTGGTGGACGGCTGCCGGCCCCCTCAATATCAGCCTCTGGCCGGTCCGAACTCTCTCGGATTGTTTTTACGGTGGCTTCAAACGGGGGCGCTTGGCCAACAACAACCGCAGGGCTGCCTTGCCGTGCTCCTCGCCCATGGCGGCTTGGAAGTTGGTGGTCGTCAGACTCATCTTCCCCCATTAGAGGCTAGTTATTGAGCGACATGATCAATAATCACA
>CAZHEW010000518.1:0-2632 GCA_964531815.1 uncultured Verrucomicrobiota bacterium | reverse complement strand
TTCCAGCCAAAGCGCCAACATGAGCTGCCCGAACACAATAACCGCCGGCACATGAAAGAGGCTTCGGGCGCCTAGCTTTTCGAACATCGCGCCGCCGGTGAAATAGGCCAAAGCGCCGGTGCCGGACCACACCAGATTGTAGATTCCCACCATGCGCTGCACGCCCTCCCGGGGTTCGCCTTCGCTCACCAGGGCCTCGAGGGTCGGCCAGGTGAAACACATGCCAACCACGGCCACGGACATAACGACGATATGCCCACCGGCGGTATGGAGCCGGCCGCCGACGACCAGCGCGCCGATCATGATTCCGAAGCCGAGCTTGAGCGCGGTAAAATAGCCAAACCGCTGGGCGAACTTGCCGCCTTGCCAGGCCATGACGGCGTAGATGGCCCCGTTTAACGCCGCAAGCGCAAGGTTGGCCTTGTTGCCAAAGCCAAACTCGGTCTGCATGAAGAAATAGAAATAGTAGAAATAATAGACAGTCGCGAAGGAGTTCAGACCTTCGAGAGCGAAGTACCCGGCTTTGAGGCGGCGGGAGAACATGGGGGGCGTGGTGCGTGGGGTGCGTGCGGTGCGAGGGGGTTCGATCCCTCAACCCTCAACTCTCAACTCTCAACCTCCCTCAGTGCCGCGCGGCAATACCATTTGACCGAGCCGGTCATCGGCGGCTTAAGGTGATCCAAATCGGCGGCGGAACACCAGCGGATGTCGTGGTGCTCCGAAGCGGAGAGCGCCAGCGTGCCCTGCCGCGGCCGGGCCCAGTAGATCATGCCGATGTGCTGGTGAGCATCGGTGATGCGGTGGATGTCCAGGAAGCGCGGGGAAATGAGGGCACGGGTGCCGGGCTCGCTGGTCGGCGGGCGTTCGCCGAGCAGCTCCACCTCCAGCCCGCTTTCCTCCCGGGCTTCCCGCCGCGCGGCGGTTTCCGGATCTTCGTCCAGCTCGATATGGCCGCCCAGCGGGAGCCACTTGTCGAGGTTGCGGTGGTGGACAAGGAGAACCTTGCCCGCCTGGACAACGAAGATCGCTACGGTGAAATCAATCTTCTCGTGGATGTGGGCCACAGCAGTCTCAGGCGCCGGGAGCCGGCGTTCCGGACGCGGCTTCCAGCCTGGCCAGGCGTTGCTCCAGGTCGGTGAGTGTCCGGCGGAACTCGGGCAGGCACCGCACCAGCGAGTAGGCCTTGAGGGCGCGCTTGATCTCGATGGCGGGCGAGCCGAACACCGTCACGCCGTCGGGCAGGTCCCCGGCCACGCCTGATTGCGCTCCGATGACGACCTGGTTGCCGATGTTCAAATGGCCCGCAATGCCCACCTGCCCCGCCAGCACGCAATATCGTCCCAGCGTGGTCGAGCCGGCAATGCCGCTCTGCGCCACCATCAGGCAGCCCGGGCCGACCTGCACGCCGTGGCCAATGACCACCGAGTCCCCGATCTTGCTGCCGCGCCCGATGCGGGTGTCCTGCAGCAGGCCGCTCTCGATGGCGCAGTTGGCGCCGATCTCCACATCGTCCTCCAGGACCACGCGGCCCAGGTGCGGGATCTTGTGATGCACGCCGGCCTCGGTCGCAAACCCAAAACCGTCCTCGCCGATGCTGGCGTTGGGCTGGACGATGACGCGGTGGCCGATGCGCACGTGATCGCAAACGACGACATTGGGATAAAGGACGCAGTCGTCGCCGATCTCGGCGCCGGGCCCGACGAACACTCCCGCGTAGAGCACACAACGGCGGCCGATGCGCGCGTTGCGGCTGATGACCACAAAATCCTGGATGCGCGCGCCTTCCCCGACGCTGGCGGTGGGATCTATGCTGGCCTGGCGGGACACGCCGGAGAACTCATGCGGGCGATGGCCATGCAGCAGCACGACAATCCGGGCGAAGGCGTAGTAAGGATTCTTCACCACGATCTGCGCCGCGGGACACGGCGCGGGTTCGGCCACAACGACGGCCGAAGCGGACGTGGTGGCCAGGAGTTTGGCGTAGCGCCGGTTCGAGAGAAATGAGATCTGCCCGGCCCCGGCCTGCGCCAGGGCCGCCGCGGAGGAAATCCGGACGCTGCCATCGCCGGCCACGGTGCCATTCACGTGGCGGGCCAGTTCTTCAACGGTTCGTTCGTTCACTGACTTTGCCAAAGGCAGGGCATGATCACAGGAACCGAGGCGCGACTCAACACGAATCGGGCCTCGCGGCGCGGGTCGCCGCGTCTTCTCCTGCTCTCGGAATGCCGGGCTCAGTAATCGTAAAGGCCGCTGTCATGGGAGTAGCCGCCCATGCCGCCGCCCATGCCTCCCCCCTCGTCCTCGCCGCCCATGAAATCCCCGAGCACATCGCCCATGTCCGCTTCAATCTTCTCCGGGTCCTCGCCCGCCTCGAGGCGCTTGATGGCCACGTCGAGTTCCTTGGGCACGCTGCCGGGCGGCATGATGTCCTTCATCCTGCGCATCATGTGGGCCATGTGCCGGGGATTGTTCTCGTCCAGGTGCTCCATGTCGCGCTCCATTTCCATCATGGCGCGCTCCATGCGCGGGTCGTCGAAATCGGGCGTCGGCGGTTCGCCGGCTTCGCTCTCGGGCTTGGCCGCCGGCTCCTTGAGCCCGCGCGACATGGCGAACCGGCTCATCTGCTTGAACA
>CAZHEW010000517.1:0-2640 GCA_964531815.1 uncultured Verrucomicrobiota bacterium | reverse complement strand
GTTTGAAGTGCTACCATAAGGCCGGGCAGCCCTTGGCTGCAAGGGCATTCCGGCGTTTCCCCGGCCCGCAAGTTCCCGCGCGCGCGCAGGGCCGGGCAGCCGTCGCTCGATCGCCTACTCCTTTGCCGAGTTGTTCGCCGGGCCCGTCAGTTGTTTCAGCCCCTGCGCCCGGTTGACCAGCGCCAGCAGGTTCACTGAAGCGGCGGCCTGCCGCTCGGCTTCCTCAATCCGGTGAAACTCGCCGTAAACCTCGACGCGCGCCGGCTCGTCCCGCGTGGCACACTCCTGCCCCTGGCTGGCGCGCATGGCCAGGAGAACATCGTGACAGGTGATCTGGTCAAGGGGCCGCGCCGGCAGATAAGCCGGCTCGGCCCCCGCTGTTTCAGTCACAAGCCGCGCGGCGGAGAGAGTTTGCATGATTTGCTTGACCAGGCGGGTCGGCACCGCCAAGCCCTCGGCGATCTCCAGGGCGCCGGGCGGCAGCTCGCCTTGCGCAAACCGCTCGCCGATGCAGGTCATCAACCGCAACGCAACGAACTCGCGCCCCCGCTGGTTGATGTTGTCA
Organism: uncultured Verrucomicrobiota bacterium; assembly: GCA_964531815.1. Classification (GTDB taxonomy): domain Bacteria; phylum Verrucomicrobiota; class Verrucomicrobiia; order Limisphaerales; family UBA8199; genus UBA8199. Next base: position 2,075 of record CAZHEW010000517.1, on the reverse strand, counting down.
ACCTGCTTTTCCTCGAAATAGGTGGCCCGGTTTTGGTAGGCATAGGCCACCTGTGCGCCGAACAGCAGGATCAGCCAGGAGAAGTACAGGCCGATCATAAACACAGGCACCAGCCCAAGGCTGCCGTATATCTTGCTGTTTGACACTACGCGCGAGACGTAAAGCACGCTGATGAGATTGTTCAAATGAAAGAGAACGCCGCCTGTAAGACCGCCCACCAGCGCCGCCGGCCAACGGACCCGGGTGTTCGGCATGAGCGCGTAAAACAAGGCAAAGCTGAGACACAAGACCGCCACGGGCAGGAACTTGAAGATAAGGTTGCCCGCCAGTGGCATGGTCGTCAGCAACTCCCGAGGGCCCTCCAGGTGCGGCCCCGTGGCCAGGCCCAACGCGACGGTCAGCAGCAGGGGCCCCAGGCTGATCACGCCCCAATACAGCACAATGCGCATGAACCAGCTTCGCCCGCGCGTCACGCCCCAGATGTCGTTGAAGGTATCCTCAATGCGGCTCAGCATCGAGATGGCCACAAAGATCAGCAGGATGCTGCCTGTCAGGCCCAGCGCGCCGCTGCGGGTGTTTTGAATGAAATCGTGGATGTGCCGCGCGATGGCGCGCCGGGCTTTGACAGTCCGCTCGTCCTGGATGAGAGACGGCAGCAGGCTCTGGTTCGTCTCGCTGCCGCTGTCGGCCAGAACGGGGCCATTGGTGGCCTGGAGGAGGGGGCCGGGCGCGGCGGCTGCCGGGCTCGGCGCCGCAGCCGGGTTGGCCGTACCCGAAGACGCGCCTGGGCTATTCGTGTGGAGCGTTGCCGGCGGGATGACGCTGGCCACAAACTGCTCGATAAACTTGTCAATCTGGTCTTCCCCTTCTTGTTTAAGGATGGCACTGGAGATGCTCACGACCACGGCCAGCATAGGAATGATCGCCAGCACAGTTGCATAAGCTAGGGCCGAAGCGCGCACGGGGCAGCGGTTCCGGATGAAACTTCTGCAGACCAGGATCCAGAAGTGGGCGAACTTCTGCCACTTGGAGAAGCTGGTCAGCGCGTGCGGCGTCCGCTCGTCCAGCAGCGCCTGCGTCTCCTCGCAGATCTTCTGAAATCTGGAAACCTTTCTTGCCATGCTGACTCCGCCAAGGCTAACAGAGCAACAGGGCAAGTCAATTGCGCGAACTTTATCGTTGACAGATCGGCCCTGGACCCGACTATTCGCCTCCAATGCCTGCCATCTGTTCGAGGTCAGGCAGCGCAACCAAATCCGCAGCTTAACTATGAATCAGCAACAATCGCAGTCAGTTGGCCCCCTCCCGGGCTACATCACGAGCGCCGTTCCCAATTCCAAGGCCAATCGGGCCCCCTGGTATAAGAACACCGCGCCAACCTACGCGGGCATCTTCCTGTGGTTCGTCTTCTGGCAGGATGCCGCCAAAGCCGGCGCGCCCGGCGGCACGCTGGCGCAGGGCGTGGGCTGGGCGCTGTTGAGCCTGGTCATTTCAGCGCTGATCTGTCACTTCCTGTTCTATCTTGTGCCGGGTCTGTTCGGCATGAAGACTGGTCTGCCGCTTTATATCGTGGGCACCTCGACCTTCGGCGCACAGGGCGGCTTCCTGATGCCCGGGTTCCTTATGGGCGTCCTGCAGTTCGGCTGGGTGGGCGTGAACGTCTATTTCTCCTCGCTGGCGCTGAGCGCGATGATCCCCGTTGACGCGCGCATCATCATGGTGGTCTGGGGCGTGCTGGCCTGCTTTGTCGGACTGAAAGGCATTCAATACGTCGCCAAGGTTGCGACCTATTTGCCGCTCATCCCGCTGGTAGTGTTGCTCTGGCTGGCCGCCTCGACCATCGGCAACGTGAGCAGCTTCAATCCCGACACGCTGATTGCGGCGCAGCAGGCGGCGAACCCGGCCGGCCCCGCCGCCTTGAGCATGATGGGGGTGCTGGCGGCGATGCTGACCTATGTCGTGGGATTCTTCGCGACGGCGGGGGCTGCGGGCGTGGACTTCGGCCTGAACAGCCGTGATGAAAAGGACGTGAAGCTGGGTGGCCTGATCGGCATCGCGCTGGCGATCATCTTCAC
>CAZHEW010000516.1:1385-2645 GCA_964531815.1 uncultured Verrucomicrobiota bacterium | reverse complement strand
GAGCGCAACCCGGAGGCAAAGGTCAGGCCGATCTGGTCGCGGACCTGGATTTGGACGGTACCCTCGAGCTGGTATTCGATGGGGTCTTCGAAGGTGATGATCTTGCGGCCTTCATCGTTGGCGTGGGCCAGCGCGGCGTACAGGGTGGTGGTCTTGCCGCTGCCGGTGGGGCCGGTCAGCAATACCATGCCCTGCGGCAACTGGGTCAATTGGGCCAGCACCGCTTCCTGATTCGGCTCCATACCGAGTTGGCTCAGGTCGAGGTAAAGGCTCTGGCGCCCTAGAATGCGCAGGCAGACTGCTTCTCCGTACTTGGTGGGCACAATGGAGACGCGCAGGTCGTATTCCTCGTTGCCGGTCTTCATGGCGATGCGGCCGTCGTGGGGCAGGCGCTTCTCGGCAATATTGAGTCCGCCCATGATCTTGAGCCGCGATACAACCGCCGGCTGCAGCTGCCGCATGTCGGCCGGCACCGGCACTGTCTCCAAAATCCCGTCCACGCGGTAGCGCAGGCGGACGGAATTGGCGTAGGGTTCGAGGTGAATGTCCGTGGCTTTAAGCCGCAGCGCCTCCTGGAGGATTTGGTCCACAAAGGCGGAGACCGTGGCCTCGAGCGCGGAGTCGGTTTCCTTGCCCTGCAGGTCGAAAACAATCTCCTGGCTGATCTCGGCCCCGCCCCGCTCCTCGCGCAGCTTCTGGATGGTCTCGGCGCCGAGCCCGAAGTTCCTCTTGATGACGGCATGGATCGAGCTGGGCGTGGCGATCGCAATCTTGAAGCGTTTGCTCAACAGGAGACGCAAATTGCCCTGCTCGATCTGGCTTGGCGGTTCACTGAAGGCGAGGGTCAGGCAGTCATCCTCGATGCGCACGGGCAGCAGGTGATAGTGGAAGACAAACTTGATGGGGACCAACTCCAGGGTCTCGCGCTTGAGATCCAGCGCGAAGGGATCCACAAACTCCAAATGGTTGACGGCGGCCAGAGCGCGCCAGGTGTCCTCTTCGGAGGCGAAGTTCAGGTCCACAATCGCCCGGTGCTGCGGCAAACTGAGCCGCCGCTGGCGGCGCCGGACCTGCTCGAGCTGCGGCTCGGTCAGCTTGCCTTGCTCCAGCAGGATATCGCCGGCTTCCTTTTGGGCGCTCTCCGGATTTGGGGTCATTGGATTGGGACCTCGAGTTCCTTCTTCACGTTCAGGGGCAGAATATTGGTCTGCGCGGCCAGGTTCGTCAAGGTCATGGCCTGCATGGTGGCTTCTACAATGA
>CAZHEW010000516.1:0-1285 GCA_964531815.1 uncultured Verrucomicrobiota bacterium | reverse complement strand
GTTTTGCAGCGGGGTGGACACCGCATCGGCATCCCGGAGCTCCGGAACCCGGCCGCCAAGACTTGCCAGCACGAGGAAAAGCAGAATCCACAGGCCCAGATGGGCGCAGGCGGCGAACCAGCGGCTTCTGAGGGCTTGCTTTGCGATCGGCGGCATGGGCTCCTTTACTGCCGCAGGACCAATCCCACCACGCGCAACCATACATGCACGTCGTCGGGTTTCTCGGGTGATTGTTTTTGTATCACGAGGCGGTCAATGAACAACACCGGCTTTTCGGCCGGGGCATCGAGCAAGCCCGCCGCCCGAATTTCCTCCGCGCGCAGGGGCAGACACTGAAGGAGGCGGGCTGCGCTGGATGCCGGGCTGGTGAACTCGATTTGCAGGGGAATCTCGACCAGCCGATCAATGCTGTTGGTGGGCGGCGCGTTCGTCAGCACCGGCGTGACCCCGAGCGAATGGATGGCGGACACCTTGCACTGGATCGCCGTCCGGAGCAGCCCGTCGGTGAGCGACAGGGCAGCCCAGAGCAGCGCGGGTTGTTTCACGTCGGCGGTGTGTTCGGGAAAGCTGGCGAAGACGGCTGGGGCGACCGGTATTTTCTGCTGCTTGGCCAGCTTGCCCAGGTCATCCAGTTGCTTGCCGCGCTCGTTCTCATAATCCACGAGCTGGAAGTCGGCCTGTATCCTGGCGGACACGGCCGGGTCGAGTTGAAGCCGGACCATGGCCTGGCGTTTTGCGTTGTCCAGAGCCAGCAGGGCCTGGCGGGTCACGCTGAGCTGGTTGGTGATGTGCTGGAAATCCACAGCGACCGCATTGGTCTTGTCCAGCGAAACCAGGAGTTTGTGCCGCGCCTCATTGAGTGGTTTCTCCAGCTTCTCGGCCCGGTGCGCCAGCGGCCGCATGACGAACAGGTAGTAGCCCGCCAGCACCAGCCCGACCAGGGGGATGACAGCGCGGCGCTGATACTCTTTGAAGTGGATTATCACGGCGCTATCTGGAAGGGGCCCATGCCGTCTTGAGGCGGCACCGAAGCCGCGCGTGGCGCGCGCGCGCCGTTTGCGCGGTGCTGCAGGCCAGGCAGCGGCTTGCGGGGCGGCAGCGGCTGCAGGAAATCGGTTGCCGCAAAATCCAGCGCTAGCACGAAATTCCGGTCAGGGATAACAACCCTGGACTCTGCCAGGTTCCGGCGCAGGTCGTCCGACAGCAAATCCACTTTCGAGAAGAGGCGTTGTTGCTTGAGTTCATCCACCAATTCCCGCCGCACCCGGCGCGCCCCGTCGGCGTC
>CAZHEW010000515.1:1410-2654 GCA_964531815.1 uncultured Verrucomicrobiota bacterium | reverse complement strand
CAACTGAACAAGGTGGCGCAGCTCGTGGCGGATGCGGAGGCGGAACTCAAAGGACAAGGCGGACGCATTTTCCTGCGCTACTCCGGCACGGAGCCCAAAGCGCGCTTGCTGCTGGAGGGGCGTGATCGTGCCGCGTTGCGGAGATGGTCGCGCAAGATTTCCGAGGTAATCCGGAAGCAGGTCGGGAGGTAGCGCTTTCTATTCGCGGGCCGCCTGGTTCGAGAGCGGAACGCGCCCCGGTGAATCCCCGGTAGCATTTCCGGGCTTGCCCTGTATTGCCCGTTTTCGTGCTGCGTGGAAGGCTGTCAGTGCGATATGCCTTTCTGTTCTGTCTGTTTGATGTTTGGTGTGGGAGGGGCGGTTCGGACAACCGAACCGCCCCTGTTTCCAAGCGCCACTCAGCCGCCGCAGCCACAGAGACAGATCCAGCATCAGCCGGCTGGCAGTCCACTGGACGCCAACAGCCGTGTCAAAAGGTTTGCGGCGTCCGTATCAGTCCAAATGGTCTTGCCATGAAACCACGCCTCCTCCCCGATCCCTTGCGGTCTAATCCCCCCTCCCCGCCTGCCAAAACCAACCACAAAATCAGGCTGCTCCTGGCGGATGACCACCCGGTCGTGCGCCGGGGCCTCGCGGCCTGTCTGGCCCAGTGCGCAAGCGTTGAAGTCCTGGGTGAGGCCGCCGATGGTCAGGAGGCGCTCGACAAAACCAGGGCGTTGGCGCCGGATATCCTCGTAACCGACCTGGAGATGCCTCACCTGTCCGGGCTGGCGGTGGCCAAAGCGCTGAGGGCGGAACGGTCAAGAACCAAGGTGTTGATCCTGTCGGCGCACTTGAATCCCGCCTATGTGCTGCGGTGTGCCCAGGCAGGCGCCAGCGGCTACATCCTCAAACAGTCGTCCCCTGACGAATTCATCCAGGCGATTCAAGCCGTCAATGCCGGTCAGCCCTTTTTCAGCCCGGAAGCTCTGCGCGTCACACTCAACCGGTTTGTTCAGGGCAGTTGGCATGGGCCCAATCCGGCTGGCCTGACCAATCGTGAGCGGGAAGTCCTCGTCCACATCGCCGAGGGCTTCAGCAACAAAGAGACGGCCGACCGCCTCCACATCAGCCCGCGCACGGTCGAAACCTATCGCGAGCGCCTGATGCGCAAGCTGGATATTCACTCCATCGCGGGTTTGACACGGTTCGCCGTAGCCAGAGGTTTGACAACTGTTCCCGAGTTGGCAATTGCCTGAAGAGCA
>CAZHEW010000515.1:0-1310 GCA_964531815.1 uncultured Verrucomicrobiota bacterium | reverse complement strand
TGACTGGGCTCGCCGTGTTTTGCCTGGTGTGGGGCTTTGGCGGCGCTTTTATCTCCCTGGCCATTTCGCGCCTGATGGCCAAGTGGATGATGGGCGTGCAGGTCATTCCCCCGAACACCTCCGAACCGGGCTTGCATGAGTTAGTGCAAACCGTCCACGGCCTCGCCCGCAGCGCTGGCCTGCCCAAGCTCCCGGAAGTCGGCATCTACCAATCCGACGAAGTCAACGCCTTTGCCACCGGCCCGACGAGATCCCGCGCCCTGGTGGCCGTCTCGACCGGCCTGCTCCAGCGCATGCGCACCCGCGAAGTCGAAGGCGTGCTCGGACACGAAATCGCCCACGTCGCCAACGGCGACATGGTCACGATGACGCTCATCCAGGGGGTTATTAACGCCTTTGTGCTGTTCCTTTCGCGCGTCCTGGCCTTCGTCATCAGCCAGGCCCTGCGCTCCCGTGATGACCGCGGCGGCGGCGGATGGCTGCACTTCCTCCTTGTCATAGTATTTCAAGTGGTCCTCTCCATTCTGGGCTCGTTTGTGGTGTGCTGGTTCTCCCGTTGGCGCGAGTTCCGCGCAGACGCAGGCGGCGCCCGCCTGGCGGGGCGCGAGAGCATGATTGACGCCCTGCGCGCCTTGCAGCGGCTCCATGACCCCGAGCTCGCCGCCGCCGAAGCCAAGCACGCCCAGTCGTTCCAGTCTCTGAAGATTTCGGGCCGGCGCGGCGGTTTCATGGCGCTCCTGTCCACCCATCCGCCCCTCGAACAACGCATCGCCCGCCTCGCCCAAGGCGCCTCCTGAAGGCCAGCCTTGGCAGCCCGCGCCGGCTTGCGGGCTGGCCTGGCGGCGGCGGCCGGCGCGGCGGGGGGCTTTTCGTGACGCCGCAAAAGAGATATTCGACACGGCGCCGGCACGTGGTAGAAATATCGCATCAATATGAAAGGAACCTTCTTGTTTCTGCTGGCAAGCCTGCCGCTGGCTCTGTCGGCTGCCGAGCGCAAGCCCAACTTCCTGTTCGTTTACACGGACGACCAGCGCTGGGATGCCATGAGCGTGGTGCAACGCGAGCAGGGTGACCGCGCCCGTTTTCCCTGGTTCCAGACGCCGAATATGGACCGGCTCGCCGCCGAAGGGGCGCGTTTCCGCAACGCCTTTGTCACGCTCTCGCTCTGCGCCCCCAGCCGCGCCGCTTTCCTGACTGGCCGCTACAACCACCTCAACGGCGTTGCCAACAACCGCACCCCTTTCCCCACCGCCAGCGTCACCCACGCCAGCCTGATGCGCGCCGCCGGTTACGCCACCGCCTACATCGGC
>CAZHEW010000514.1:0-2657 GCA_964531815.1 uncultured Verrucomicrobiota bacterium | reverse complement strand
GTTGCCCGGCACGCTTAGCTGCTGGCCGGAGAGGCTTCCGCCACCACGTTGATGCGGCGGCTGTTTTTGTCGAAAGCCACTTTACCGTCCACCAGGGCGAACAGCGTCCAATCGCGCCCGGTGCCGACATTCCGGCCGGCGACAAACTTGGTGCCGCGCTGGCGGACGAGGATGCTGCCGGCGCTGACAAGTTCGCCGCCAAATCGCTTCACGCCCAGCCGTTTGCTAATGCTGTCACGCCCGTTGCGGACGCTGCCTTGACCTTTCTTATGTGCCATAAATTCCTGCCTGCTGCTATGAGTTAAAGAGTGTTCGCGAAGACCGGATCAGGGCTTGATTTCCTTGACCTTCACGACCGTCAGCTCCTGGCGATGCCCGATCGTCTTGCGGTAGCCCTTGCGGCGTCTCATCTTGTAGGTGAGCTTCTTGTCGCCGCGGATGTGCTTGACCACCTCACCCGTTACGGTTGCGCCGGCGATGGTGGGCGCCCCCACCGCCACTTTGCCGTCATTGTTCACCAGCAGCACGCGCTCAAAGGTCACCGGTTGCCCGGCTTCGACCGCCAGGCGCTCGACTTCCAGCGTATCGCCCGCGCTGACGCGATACTGTTTGCTTCCTGTTTCTAATACAGCGTACATAAATCGTTCTGACCAAAGGAGCCGTGATGAAACCAGAACCCAACCGCAGTGTCAACACGTCAGTTTGCACTCTTAGAATCACTCGCTCCCGTGACAAATGCAAGCCCGAATACAGCACCAAATACGGGGTTGGTGCAGGGCAAAAGACAGTTGCCCTTGCGGGTTTGACCGATGCTTGCGAATGGGCCGCCGCGCCCCTTCTTTGGGAGGATTCAAAGTCCCTTAATGATCCTGGCGGCCGCCGTGGCGGCGTCTTCCGATGCGAGGGGGATCCAGGTCAACGGGAGCTGGCGCCGGAACCAGGTCAGTTGGCGTTTGGCAAACTGCCGGGTGCGGAGCTTGACCAGTTCAATCGTCTCGGGCAGAGAGCGTTCACCGCGCAGATGCTCGACGATCTGGCCATAGCCCAGCGCCTGCATAGCGGTCCGGTTCCGGGCAAGGCCGCGCTTGAGGAGTTGTTCGGTTTCGGCCACCCAACCGCGCCTGAACATAGCATCAACACGGGCCGCGATGCGCGAATGCAGATCCGCCGCAGAGCGTGCGAGGCCGATGCAGCGCGCTGGGGGTTGAGAAGAGCGGGTTGAGGGCTGCCACTCGGCGCGCTGGGCGGAGAAGGGCTTGCCGGTCAGGCGAATGACCTCGATCGCACGGATGATCCGGCGCGGATTGTGCCGGTCAATCCGTTCGTAAGTCACGGGGTCGAGGACAGCCAGTTCGCGCAACAACTCAGGCAGAGGCGTTGCTTCCAGCACCGCGCGCAAGGCGGTATCCGACGGCGGCGCCTCCCCCAGGCCCTCCAAGTATGCCTTGAAATACAGACCTGTTCCACCACAGAGAATCGGCACTCTGCCACGGCGCTGGATTTCCGCAACGGCTTGTCTGGCCAGGCGAACGAAGCAGGCAGCGTTGAACGACTCGGTCAACTCCACCACATCAACCAGATGATGGGGCACCCGGCTGCGGTCGGCGGAGGAGGGCTTGGCCGTGCCGATGTCGAGCCCGAGATAAACCTGCATCGAGTCCACCGAAACGATCTCCCCATCGAGCAATTCGGCCACCTGCATGGCGACTGCTGACTTGCCGACGGCGGTTGGTCCGGCGACAAGAAGTGGCCGAGGATGGAGGGCGGGAGAGGGCGGATGGTGTTCGGATTCGACTGCCATTGGCTATCTTCTATCCTCACTGCGGCTTGGAGCGCGACTGCACGCGCAGCAAAAGCATGCCCGCGGCGAAGATCAGAATGCTCACCAGGTGCGCGGGCGTGGCCCAGCCGCCAAAGTAATGCTGGTGTTCAGGGTAGTCGCCGCGGAACAGCTCCACCAGTGAGCGCAGCAGAGCATAGCCCACCAGATAGACGGCAAAGACCTGGCCGTCGAATTGCTTTCGGCGATACAGCCAGGCCAGCGCGGCGTAGAAGCCCAAGTTCAGCAGCGATTCATAGACCTCGGTCGGATGCACCGGGTAAGCAGGCGGATTGAGTGGATTGCCGGGCGGGAACTGAATAGCCCACGGCAATGCGCAGGCGCGCCCGTAGCAGCAGCCGTTGAGCAGGCAGCCCATGCGTCCGAAGACGTAGCCCAAGGCAACACTCGGCGCCAGAATGTCCGCCACTCGCCAGAGCAGCAGCTTTTTCCGCCGCACGTAGAGAATGCAGGCCAGCGACGCCCCGATCAGGCCCCCGTAATAGACCAGTCCCCCGCGCCAAATTGCGAAGATCTCCAAGAGCGGCTGGCCGGCAAATGATTCGCGCCAATACGAAATGACATAGAGCGCCCGCGCGCCCAGGATCGCGCCGACAATCAGCCACGGGCCGAGATCGAGTATCTGCTCGGCGGCGATGCCCGTGCGCGGAGCCCGGCGGCTGGCGGTCCACAGTCCGGCCAGAAAGCCCAGCGCGACCATCACGCCATACCAGTGGATGGTGAGCCCACCCCATTCAAATGCAATTGGATGCATCGCCTCCAGATTAGACCTGAGCAGGCAAACTGGAAGATGAAACTGCGCCCATCCCCCGGCACG
>CAZHEW010000513.1:0-2658 GCA_964531815.1 uncultured Verrucomicrobiota bacterium | reverse complement strand
GCACTTTCCTCTTTGCACTGTTTGCCGCAGGACTCTAGCCTGCGGACGTGAACGAGACCGTGCCGAGTGTTACGGTGGTGATCGCGGCCCGCCCCGCCCAGGCCGAGGTCAAAGCCGTTGCCGCCAGCCGCGCCCTGGATTACCCAGCCGACCGGCTGGAGATCATTGTGGCGCGCGGCACGCAGCCTTCCGTTCAACGCAACGCGGCTCTGCGGGCGGCGCATGGAGACCTGATTTACTTCCTGGACGATGATTCTGCGCCCGAGCCGGGGAACGTGCGCCGGGCTGTGGAGCGGTTTCGCGACCCGCGGGTGCAGATGGTGGGCGGGCCAAACGTCTGTCCGAGCGATGCGCCGCCGCTGGAACAGGTCTTCGCGCGGGTGCTGGCAAGCTGGCTGGCGTTTGGACCCAGCCGCGCCCGCTATGCCGCGGTCGGCCAGGTGCGCGAGACCAGCGAGAAGGAGCTCATCCTCTGCAACCTCCTCGCCCGGCGGGAAGCCATGCTGGAATTGGGAGGGTTCGACGAGGCGCTGTATCCCAACGAGGAAAACGCGCTCATGGACGCGTTGCAGCGTCGCGGCGGGAAGCTGCTCTATGACCCCCAACTGGTCGTGCGGCGCCGCCCGCGATCCAGCCTCCGGTCGTTCGCCCGAATGCTGATGACCTATGGTCGGGGCCGGGCGGAGCAGTTCCGCCTGCACCCGACCTTCGGCTCGGCGCTCAACTTCGCGCCTCCGCTCTTTTGCCTTTATCTGCTGGCACTCCTGCCGCTCTTGACGCTGACGCCCCTCGCGAAGTTGTGCCTGTTGCCGCTGGCCTTCTACGTTCTGGCCGTGCTGGCGCAAGGCGTGTCGCTGGTGGCCGGCGGCCAGGTCTGGCAGAGCCTTGCCGCCATCCCCCTGATTGTGCTGACCCACCTGCTCTACGGCTTTGGCTTCTGGCGCGGACTGTTCACGCGGCTGAAGCCCCCGGGACAACCAGCGCCGACCGAGGTCAAGGTGGAGACACTCCCGCGGTGAGCGTGCCGACTCGAGCATGAACAGCCCGGCCTGGACCAACGCCGTAAGTGCCTGCGCGGACCCGCAGCAGGCCAAGTCGTTCCTGGGCCTTCTCGCCGCCACCAGCGCCGGCCCCGCGCTGCAAGCGTTTTCGGCTGACCAGGCGCGCGTCCTGGCTGCGGTGCTCGGCGGTTCCCAGGCGCTCGGCAATCTGCTGGTGGCGCGGCCGGATTGGGTTGGCGCGCTCGAGCCGGAGGCGCTCAAGTTTCCCCGCCGCAAGCAAGGGCTGCGCAACGAGGTCAACCGCAGGCTGAAGCCGCTCGTGGCGGCGTCCGAGTTTGACGCCGCGCTGACCCGCCTGCGGGAGTTCAAACAGCGCGAGATGCTCCGCATCGCCGCGCGCGACCTGGCTCGGCTGGGCGGGCTTCCCGAGATTGTGCAGGAGATTTCCGACGTGGCGGAGGTCTGCCTGGAAGTGGTCTGGCAGGTCTGCCACCGGCAGATGGCCGGGCGTTACGGCCAGCCGTGCCACCAAAATCCGGAGGGGCGCTGGCAGCCGACGGCGGGCTGCGTTCTGGGCATGGGCAAGCTTGGCGGACAGGAACTCAATTACAGCTCGGACGTGGACGTGCTATTCGTCTATAGCGAGGAGGGAAGCGTTTTCAAGGAGCTGCCCCGCCAAAGCGAGACACCTCGCCCGGTGCTGACCAACCATCAGTTCTTCAACCGCCTGGCCGAGGCATTCATCGCCGAGGTGAGCCGCATGACGCCGGAAGGCACGCTCTACCGGATTGATCTGCGGCTGCGGCCCGAGGGGGATGCGGGGCCGCTGACCCGTTCGCTCGCCGGCTACGAGAATTACTACGCGCAATGGGGTCAGACCTGGGAGCGGATGATGCTGATCAAGGCGCGCGGCGTGGCGGGAGACGCTACGCTGGCAGCGGAGTTTCTGGAGATGATCCAGCCCTTCCGCTATCCGCGGTCCATCAACGAGGATGTATTGCGGGAGGTCGTGGCCATGAAAGGCCGCATCGAAAGCGATGTGCTCAAGGGCGACGAGGTGATCCGCAATGTGAAGCTCGGAAGAGGCGGCATCCGCGAGATCGAGTTCGTGGCCCAAACGCTCCAGATGCTGCAGGCCGGGCGGCAGCCGTTCCTCCAGGGCGCCCAAACGCTTCCCTGCCTGGCCAAACTGGCCCAATACGAGCTGCTCTCGAAGGACGAATCCCGGCAGCTCGCCACGGCCTACGGCTTTCTCCGCGACGTCGAGCACCGCCTGCAAATGGAAGACAACCTGCAGACGCACACCATTCCCGCCGACCAACCGGCCGGGGAGCGCCTGGCGCGCCTGATGAGCTTCGCCTCGCTCAAGGAGTTTGAAGCGGCGCGCCAGGCCCACACCGGGAATGTGCGCCGAATCTTCGACCGAATGCTGCACGCCGGCAAGGAAGAGAGCCAGACGCTGTCGCCCTTTCCGCGCCAGTTCGAGGGTGCCGAGCCGGAATGGAAGGCACTGCTGGCCGGGCACGCCTTCAAAGACCCGGCAAAGGCCTTCCGTGTCCTGCGCGAGTTTGTCGAGGGACCGGGCTATGTGCACGTCTCGCCCCGCACCAGCGAACTGGCGCACCAACTGTTGCCGCGGCTCTTCGCGCTGTGTCCG
>CAZHEW010000512.1:0-2670 GCA_964531815.1 uncultured Verrucomicrobiota bacterium | reverse complement strand
CCGGTTTGCGGGTCAATGTAGTCCCCGCCGCTCTGGCCCGGGGGGAGCACGCCCCGCAAGCCGTGTTCCGGCGCGAAGAACGCGGTAATGTTCACCCCATTCGTGTAGAGCAGGTAATCGGCGTCGAGATTGCCCGCCTCGTCGCAGCCGGAGGGGTTGGTGATCAGACCCACGCGTTTGCCTTGCGCGGCAATGGTGAGGGCGTTGAGCTGCTGCTGGACGGGCGTCGCGCCCGGCAGAGCCGCGGGCAGCAGTACCAACAGCAGGCTGCCCCACACCCTGCTCCACCCTGCTCGCTTGAAGATATTCATGACGCAAGGCTGGCAGGTCGGCCTTGAGTTGGCACGCAGGAACTTGGCAGCAGTGGCGTCGCTCCATTGCCAGGGTTTCCCATCCAGATTGCTTCCATGCCGGTGACGCTTGCTGAGATCCCGGAGGAGGCGGCTCAAGGATTCGTGTCGGGCAGGCTGGCGCGCAGTTCGTCCCGGTAGAGGCCGATTTGGTCGAGGGGGAGGGCCTGGAAGCCAAGTTTCCCGGCGGGCGAACCACGGCGCAGGGCGAAGTCCCGGGCGCGGGGCGGGTTGCCGGGCGGGCGGCGGAAGGAGGCGGCGGCGTTGGTAAGGTTGTTCTCCAACCGGACCATGTCGGACGTAGCCAGCCAATAGACGTGGAGCCATTTGCCAACGCAGACGTTGCGGGCCACGACGTTGTGCTCGGGCGGCACGCCCTTGAATTCGGCGCCGGTGATGGCGGGGCCGCCGGGTGGGCCGTAGTACTGATCGAGAGTCTGAAGCGCGGGGTAACGCGCGCGGTAGAGGGACAGCGGGACCTCGGCAAGGCGGCGGCGCATCGTATTGTCCACCATGCCATGCCAGACGGGGGAGGTATTCAGTCCGCGGCCGTCAAGTTCGACGGCGTGGTTGCAGTCCACGAAGATGTTGTTCAGGACCTGGTGATCGCGGCCGCCGCCCAGGAACGCGGCGCGTTGGACCTTGTAGAAGACGTTGCCGACAATCTCCGTGCCGCTCACACAGTCGTCCATGTAAACGCCCATCGAGCCCATGCCGACGCCGCCCGTGTCGTGGATGAAATTGTGGCGGATGCGATTGCCGCGGTAGGTGTAATCGCGCCCCGTGTAGATGGCACCGACGTCGCCGGTCTCCAAGGCGATGTGGTGGATCTCGTTGAACTCGATGAGGTGGTCGTTGCCGTTGAACAGAATGGCGCAGTGAGGATGATCGTGGATGAGGTTATGGGAGGCGCGCTGGCCAACGCCGCCAATGAGGACGGCCGGGACGTAGCACTTGGACCACCGGCCCTGGCGCGCAAAATGGCAGTTCTCGACGAAGTGTTCGCCGGGGCGGAGAGTCTGGCGGTCGCCGCCCTCGAGCATCACCCCGCCGTCGCCGGTGTCGAATATGTCACACGCCTGGACGCCGTGCCCGGCGCCGCCGGCAAGGGTGACGCCATAGTTGCCGATGTTGCGGATGAGGCAGCCGGCGATGCGGCTGCTGACGCCGCCGCGAATTTCCACCGCGCTGCCGCGGGTGGCTTCGAGAGTCAGGCCGCGGAAGGTCAAATGGGAGGCCTCCGTCAGCTTGAGCAGGGGCTCGGTGAGGATCGAGAGCAGGGCTTCGGGCGCGCTTCCTGCCCCCGGCTTGCTGCCGGGCGGCCAGAAGCAGAGGCACCCCGCCTGGTGGTCCAGGAACCACTCGCCAGGCTGGTCGAGCTCCTCCAGCACGTTCAGGAAGTGGAACCGCTGGCCTTTGCGGAAACCATAGAGCCCGTAAGGCGCGGTGGTCTTGATCAGCCGGCGTTCGAGGTCAATCGAGTCCACATGCTCATAGGAGTTTGCCCAGTCCCAGGACCAATAGCCGTGCACCCAGAGACCGCTGGGGTCCCTCCACCCGCGCGGACGATCACCGCCGTACAGGAACCCCGCCTCCAGCTTGCCAATCTGCCCCCCGTGTCCGTCACCCTCACCGCCGCCCTCGGGGAAACCGGCAATGCGCTCGCATTCGCCTTCGTTGGGCCAGCGGGCAAGCGTCATCGGGCGGCCGTCATAGAACAACTCGCAGTGGGAAGCGGCAAGCGGGCGGGCAAAGCCGCGCGACCGCATCTGGCCGAAGTTGGAGAGCCCAAGGGCCTTGAGGTCCCACTGCACGACATGGGCGCGGGCCGGTTCAGGCAGTCGGGCGAGGATTGCGGGATCGGCAACGCGCGAGCAGCCGGGGAGCATGCGGCCGCCGAGCAGGCGGACCCTCTTGCCCCTGGCGGCGCGCCAGACCACGGGGGCCTTCGGCGTGCCGGAGTCGGCGGCGGTGAGTTCCAGAGCGTTGGTGCGGACGTAATCGCCGCCGCGGAGCCAGATGGTGAGGGTGCCTTTGGGGGGCTTGCCGCTCTGCCTGAGATGGCGGACCTCGTCGCGGGCGCGCTCCAGTGTGGCGAAGGGCTTGGCCCGAGTGCCGGGATTGTCATCCCGCCCCTCAGGCGAGACGTAGAGTGCCGCTGCAAAGCCGGGCTGAGCAGAGATCAGCACCGCGCTGAGCACGGCCCAGCTCGGCAAATCCCGCCAGACGGGGATCACAACTGCTTCATCGCATTGTCCATTGCGGCGAAGAGCTGGCCCATCGTCGCCTCGGTCTCATCGCCCATGTTCGAGATGCGGAA
>CAZHEW010000511.1:0-2672 GCA_964531815.1 uncultured Verrucomicrobiota bacterium | reverse complement strand
GGACCCGCATGTTACTCCAGGTTCACGATGAACTGGTGTTTGATCTTTACCTGCCGGAGGTGAAGGAAGTCCTGCCGCTGGTCGAGGAGAAAATGAAGACCGCTATCCCGCTGGAGGTGGCAATCGCCGTGGAGATGGGCGTGGGGGAGAACTGGCTCGTAGCGCATTGAACTGGCTCCCGGACCACGGCTGATGCCGCGCGGCGCGTCGAATTCTGGCCAAGCATGAAATGTCATTCTAATGTTTTCGGGAAATAGATGGGCTGGCTGAGGGATTTGTCAACGGGCGGAAGACCCATTCACTGAAACCAATCACTAACCCCGAACTCCGAAATAGAAAAGAGGGTCGCTTTGCGCAAGGCGTTGCGGCAATAGGGTTTGATGCAAAACAATCCTATTACGGACGCGCATAAAACGACCCGCACCGAGTTTACCGCCCTTTTCGGGTCGGCCAAGCTCGTTTTGGACGAGACCGCCAAGGCCATCACCCCTTTCGGCGGTCTGGCTTCCTTCGTCACGTTCCTGGGCCAGATCGGTTATGCCCGGGAGTTACAGCAATGGCTGCCCTTTGCCACGCCGACTTCCAACAATGCCATCCCGCTGGCCCACACTCTTACCGGCTGGAAATAACATCTTCAAACGTCCCTAAGCCTAGTTGAACTCTATGGACTTTTTAGCACTAGGCCTTAGCAGTACGCCTTCTTCTTAGTGTCGCCAATGTGTATTTCACCCTTGATGTTATTGGGTGACAGTGGGTTTTGGAGCGGGTGATGGGAATCGAACCCACGTGGCGAGTTTTAAGGCGGAATCCTTCAGAAATGGCCTAAACATGGTGTATTTGAACGGGCTTGACAAGGTTGGACGTTGTAGGCTAGTGTTGTAGCACTCTTATGGCTACTGTTCACAAGACTCCGGCCAGCCCAAACTGGCTTTGCTACTACACGGACCGCAACGGGGAGCGGCGCACCAAATCCACGCTCACTCGCAACAAGCGGGAAGCGGAGCGCGTCTGCGCTAAAGTTCAGAGCATCGAGGACCAAGCCCGCACTGGGAATCTGACCGAGGAAAAGGCCCGGCGCGTGATTGAAAGAGTCGTCGGTGAGATCATGGCCGAGTCCGGCGCGCCGATTGAGCGCAAGACGGTCCGCGAGCACTTCACATCCTGGCTGAAGGCTTTCGAGTCAGAGCAATCCGAGGGCACGTTCATCCGTTACGAAGGCATTGTGAACAACTTCCTGGGCTTCCTGGGCGGCAAGGCCAGTTGCAATTTGGCCGCGCTCAAGGTTGAGGACGTGGAACGATACCGCGACACGCTGCAGGACCGCGTTGCCCCGTCCACGGTGAACACCCACCTGAAAGTAATCCGTGTGGCACTGGAAAAGGCCGTCAGGCAGCGGGTGTTTGAAACCAACCCAGCCCGCCTAGTGGAAAACCTCAGCACCGAGGGCCGCCACGAGCGCCGCGCCTTCACGCTGGCAGAGTTGAAGAAGCTGCTGGCCGTGTGCAACGACGATTGGAAGACCGCTGTAACTGCCGGCATTTACACCGGTTTGCGCCTGGGCGACATTCAATCGCTCACCTGGGCCAACCTTGACTTGCAGCAAGAGGAACTGACCATCCGCACGCAAAAGACCGGGCGGATGCAAATCCTGCCTCTGGCCAAGCCGCTCCTGCGCCACATTGAAACCCTGCCGGTTGGCGATGATCCGCAAGCGCCGCTCTGCCCGTCGTTTCAGGGCAAGACTGTAAGCTGGTTATCAAACCAGTTCTACGAGGTCATGGCCTCTGCCGGACTGGTGCAATCACGGGGCGACCACCAGAAGAAGGAAGGCAAGGCCGGACGCAGCACGCGGCGGCAACTCAGCCCGATCTCTTTCCACGCATTGCGCCACACCGCCACGAGCCTACTGAAAAACGCTGGTGTCAGTGATGTAGTGGCGCGGGATATTGTCGGCCACGAAAGCGAAGCGGTGAGCCGCAGCTACACGCACATTGACGCGGAAACGAAGCGGACGGCCCTGGACAAGCTGCCGGACGTGACGCGCGGGCTGGAAGCTCCTAAACAGGGTTGACAGCCTTAGCCGCCTGTGATACTGCTTTGATACTGACATGCCGCGCAAAGTGCGCCAACTGATTGCCGACCTGACACGAGCCGGTTTTGCCAATCGGGGCGGCAAGGGCAGCCACCGAAACTTTACACACCCCAAGGGGTTGCGGGTGACGGTGAGCGGGCATCCCGGCGATGATGCCAGGCACTACCAGGAACGGGATGTGCGGCGGGCCTTGGACGCGGTAAGAGAGTGAAGATGTATGACACGCAAGCAAGTCAAAGAACAGGCAGCGCGATACGCGAAATTTGTCGAGTGGAGCGATGAAGACAAGTGCTTCATTGGCCGTTGCCCCGAACTCATGCTGGGCGGCGTTCACGGGAGCGACGAAGCAAAGGTTTACACCGAACTGTGCGTGGCAGCGGAAGAAGTGGTCGAACTGATTCACGCGGACGGCCACCTAATGCCGCACCCGTTGGACAAAAAGGAATTCAGCGGCAGGTTTGTGCTGCGCGTGGAACCGGCCATCCATCGCCGCCTTGCGGCCAAAGCCCTCGCCGCCGGAGAAAGCCTCAACAGCTATTGCGCGAAGACCCTCTGCAAGGCGTAACGGCTTCAGGCCGAG
>CAZHEW010000510.1:0-2675 GCA_964531815.1 uncultured Verrucomicrobiota bacterium | reverse complement strand
TGGCGCGCCAGGGTCGGCACGCCGTTGGAGTATTGACAGAACCAGTAATCGTCCCCGGCGGACCGGCTCAGCACGCCGCTGTATTGTCCGGCCTGGAGCGAGTTGGCCATGTCGGCCATGCTGCGGCTCAGGTTGGTCAACTCCCACCAGCCCCAATCCCCGCCCTGACTCCGCTGCGACCCCTCGGAATTGGCGCCGGCCATCTCCTCAAAGGTGGCTCCTTCCTTGAGCTTCCTCAGGATGTCCTCCGCCCGGGCCCTGGTCTGCGCCGCCTCGCTCTCCCCGGCACATTTCAACACGATCATGCGCAGCTTCACTTCCTCCTGGACTTTGAACTCGTCGCGGCGGGAGAGGTAATACTCTTCCACCTTGTGGGGCGAGATGATGATCTCGGAGGAGATGTTCTCCTGGCGCAGCCAGGAGGCGATGATGCGGTCGCGAATTTGCTGACGATGCCGCTCCAGGGTGATGCCCCTTGCCTGCAGCGTTCGCACAAAAGCCACGCGGTCCCCGCCGAACTCGGATCGGATTTCCTCGGCGATGCCCTTGTCTATATCCTTGTTGATGATCTTGTTGGCATGGTCCTGCTGTTCCTTTTGGCTGAACTTCTCCCGGAAATCCTGCAGGATCAACTGCCGCTCGATCAACTGCTCCAGGTTTTCATTGAGGGCGGTGGTCACCTTCTGCTGCAACAGCTGCGGCTGGCCGCGATGCTGACGGATCAGCACTTCTTTGACGGGCGCCATTCGGTCCTGCAGTTCGGCGAACGTGACCACCGAATCATGGACCACCGCTTGAATGGCATTCACCAATTGGGTTTCGGCGCTGACTCGGGACGCGAAGCTGAATCCAGCTACGGCCACCAACATGATGCTAAGTGTTCTCATCCGAAAGCGGGCATAGTTTAAGCGTCGCGGCCCGGCAGGTCAAGCGCCCCGAAAGAATCGGCGTCGCGGCGAATCTCTCTTGCCCCTGCGTTAGAAGCAGACCGGTTTGGCGATCGCCCGGGCCAGGCGCTGCAGGTATTGCTCGCGCGGGATGGCGACGCCGCCCAGTTGGGCGGTGACGGGCGTGAGCATCTGGATGTCAAACAGCTCGAAGCCGCGCCGGCGCAGGTGCTCGACCAGGTGGACCAGGGCGACCTTGGAGGCGTCGCCGGCGCGGTGGAACATGGACTCGCCCGCGAACAAGCCGCCCACCGTCACCCCGTAAACCCCGCCGACGAGCCGGCGGCCCTGCCAGCATTCCACGCTGTGAGCGTGGCCCTGCTGGTGCAACAGCGTGTAGGCCGCGATGAACTCGGGGCTGATCCAGGTGCTGCGCCGGCCTGGCGCCGGGGCCGCGCACCCCTCCATGACGCGCCGGAACGCCCGGTCCATCGTAACCTGGAATATCCCCTTCCGAATGACCCGGCCGAGGCTGCGCGAGACGTGAAAGCGCTCCCACTCGAAGATCGCGCGCGGGTCGGGCGACCACCACGTGACCGGATCCGCAGTCCAGGGGAAGATGCCGCTGCGATACGCCAGCAGCAGGCGCGGCACGGAGAGGTCGCCGCCCACCGCCACCAACCCCTCCGCGTCCGATTCGCGCGGGCTGGGAAATCGCAGCCGGTGATCGAGCAGGTTGATGCGCATGGTCAAAGCGTTGCTGTTGGCGGCAGCCGGTTGCGCGGTGCCTGGAGCCCGAGCTTATCCGCCGCGCTCCGTGCCTCGCGCATCAAGCCTCCCCATGCAGCGCGTCGAGCAATCGCGCCTCGAAGTAGCCGGCCATTTCCATGGAAAGGAAGTCGGGCGCGGTGGAGTCGTCGAGCTCCGGCAGCTTGCCTTCCGGCGAGCCGAGCCTGATCCAGCTTCCGACCCGGATGTCATTGAGCACTTGCAGGAGCCATTCAACCTCGGCGGGCGCCAGCGAGAGCCGGCCCCCCGTCTCCGACGGCGCGAATCGCTGCCGGTCGGTCAGCAGCGCCAGCACCTGTTGCCGGTTCTCCGACCGCTGCTCGGCAAGGGCCTCGTCCAGCAATTGCTGGTTCGCCTGCGGGTTCGGGACCTGGCCCGTGCGGCTGAGCACATGGTGAGGGGGCGGGACGCGGGGATACAACTGGAGGATTTGGGGCAGCAGGCGCGTCTCGCGGCGGCCCAGGTGAAACAGCAGCCGTGTTCCGGTGGACTTGAGCAGCTTCATTCGTCCCGCTCCATCGTCGCGTGCAGCGAGTATTTCTGAAGCTGATGCACGTAATGCTCCGCCTTCTCCATGCTTTCGCGCGCCAGCACGCTCTTGCCCTGCTCGTGCACCTGCAACATGTGAAACTCGGCCTTCCGGCGCGCCCAGCCGAATACCTTCTGAAAGACGTGCGTGACGTAGTGCATGTAATTGACCGGGTCGTTCCAGCAAATGACCAGGTAGCCGGGCTCCAGGCCGGACTTCGGCTGGTCCTCGGTCGCCTGGACGCTGCCAGGCTGGATTTCCGGCGTTACGATTCCCGCCATGACGCCAAAATACGAGATGCGGCGGCGCTTGTCGAGCCACGCCCCCGCGGCTCCGGGTCGCGGCGCGGTCCCCGCTTACTTTTGCGAAGCGCTCAGCGCCTGGTCAATATCCGCCTGGATGTCATCGAGGTCTTCGAGGCCAACCGAGAGCCGGACATAGTCCGGCGTGACCCCCGTCGCCGCCTGTTC
>CAZHEW010000509.1:0-2686 GCA_964531815.1 uncultured Verrucomicrobiota bacterium | reverse complement strand
TCCCCGGCTGCGCTTCGCATTCGCCGGACACCGCCACGTCCGCTGCCGGCCAGCTTCGGCGCCTGGGGGATCATTCAATGGCGATCACCGCGGCCTCGGTTCAGGCCCAGAAGGCATTGGACCGCGGGCTAACCCTCGCGTACGCCTTCGCCCATTATGCGGCGGAGCAGGAGTTCCGGCGCGCGCTCCGGGCGGACCCGGATTGCGCGATGGCGTGGTGGGGCATTGCACTCGTCAATGGACCGCATATCAATTTCCCCGTGGTCACGCCGGAACGCGCCGCCACCGCGTGGGAGGCGCTTAGCCAGGCCAGTGCCCGAGCCGCCGGCGCCACTGCGCTCGAACAGGGCCTCATCAGCGCGCTCGCGGAGCGCTATGCCAACCCGCAGCCCGAGAACCGCCGGCCGCTGGACGAGGCTTACGCCCAGGCCATGCGCCAGGTCCGGAGCGCCTATCCAGACAACGCGGACGTTGCGACCCTCTTCGCCGAGGCGGTGATGGACCTGCACCCCTGGGATTTGTGGCGGAAAGATGGCCCGCAGCCGTGGACGCCGGAGATTGTGGCCACGATCGAGCACGCGCTCGCGCTCGATCCCCGCCACCCCGGCGCCAACCATCTTTACATCCATGCGGTCGAAGCCTCGCCCAATCCGGAAAAGGCCATCGCGGCGGCCGACCGGTTGCGGATGCTGGTCCCCGACTCCAGCCACCTGGTCCACATGCCAGCGCACATCTACGCTCGCGTCGCCCGATGGGATGATGCCGCTGCCGCCAACCGCGCCGCCATGAAGGCGGATGCGGTCTATCGCGCCGTTTATCCGCGCCCCGGCTTCTACGCTCTTTACATGGCCCATAACACGCACTTTCTGGGGTTTGTGGCGATGATGCAGGGGCAGAGGGACTTGGCGCTTGAGTGCGCCCGCACGATGGTGGCAGACATCCCTGCGGACTTTCTGAGGGAGTATGCGCCGGTAGTGGATGGTTTTCTGATCTTCCCGTCCAAGGTGATGATGCGCTTTGGGCGATGGGAGGCGTTGCTTGCCGAGCCGGAGCCGCCGCCCCAGGCGCCATTGTCGCGCGCGCTGTGGCATTTTACCCGCACCAGCGCCCTGATCACCCTTGAACGCATTGAAGAAGCCCGCGCGGAGAAGGCCGCTTTTGAGAAAGCAGCCGCCGCCGTGCCGCCGGGCTGGCAGTTCGGCCAGAATTATGCCACCAATCTCCTGGCGATTGCCCGGAACGTGCTGGCGGGTGAGATGTTTGCCCAGGCCGGCCAACTCGACGCGGCTGTTGCCAGCCTGCAGGAGGCGGTGAAGGTGGAGGACGATTTGCTGTACGACGAGCCGCCGGATTGGATCCAACCTGTGCGGCATACCTTGGGAGCGGTGCTCTTGCGCGCCGGCCGGGCATCCGAGGCCGCGCAGGTGTACCGCGAGGACCTGCAGCGCTATCCCGAGAACGGCTGGGCGCTGATGGGTCTGCGCGACGCCCTCGTCCGCGAAGGCAAACCTGACATCGCCAGGAGCGTGGACGCGCGTTTCAGGAAGGCCTGGGCCAGTGCCGACGTGAAGCCCACCTCAACCTGCTATTGTCAGGCCGGCAAGTGACTCACGTCCGGCAAAGCTGGAGGTTGACGCGGCGCGCGAGGAGGCAACTGAGCTTGCCAGGCGCGCCGGTGCTCGCCGCAAGAGGGTCACCCGTTAGGGAGCGTGGCTTTCGGGCATGAACACGTAGGATTATCCGCAGAGCCAGTTTTTGCTTGCGGTCCCGCACCAAGCGGTATCCTATCGGTTCAGTTTCATGAAGAAGGCGAGCACACCGCTGGTTATCTTCGGGCTGGCTTACCTGGTGCTTGTCGGCCTCGTGACGACTTCGAGCCCGGGGTTGCCGGAGCGCATGGCCACGCACTTTGGTGCTGGCGGCCAGCCCGACGGTTGGAGCAGCCGCGCCTCGTACGTGCGGTTCACGATGGTGTTTGGCCTGGTCTTCCCGCTGTTCGCGCCGGCCATCTGCTATGCGGCCCGGTTCCTGCCCGACCGGTTATTGAACATTCCAAACCGTGAATACTGGGTCGCCCCTGAGAAGCGGAGGGCGACGTTTGGGTATCTCTTAAGACATTCGCTGTGGCTCGCCCCGCTTATGGCCGGCTTCGTCATCGGGATGCACTTGACGACCGTCCAAGCCAACCGGTTGGCGGAGCCGCAGCTTCCGACGGCCACGACCTGGGCCCTGACCGGCATTATGGTGGCCGGGACTGGAATTTGGCTGGTGCCCGTGATCCGCCATTTCAAGCGCGCCCCCCGCCAAGGTCAGAATCACTGCTCCGGTCGAGGCTGCGATGGAGGGGGCTGACTTGACCAGCTCTTATACCACGGCATTTCGAGGAAGCGCCGGTTGAGGATGTGGCGCACGGGGCCGGTTCCGTAAACCTCGCGCTGCAGCTTCTCTTCCGCAGCCCAAAATGCGTCGGCCTGGGCGAGGCGCTCCGGCGTCCAGATGTCCCCAGCGCCGATCGCCTGGTTGGCGGCGAACATGTCCGCCTTGAGTTCCCACTGGCGGCGTCGCCAGCTCGTGGGATCGCTGGTGATCCGGTCGATCACCTTGCGCGCGGCGGCGGCATCGACTAAATAGGGGTTCTTCTGGCAATTTCTGGGGATTATTCATTGGACGATTTGAAGTGATGGCA
>CAZHEW010000508.1:0-2708 GCA_964531815.1 uncultured Verrucomicrobiota bacterium | reverse complement strand
GGGCAAGAGCTCAAGCGGCACTGATAGCGGGCGTGCTGGGCCAGGCTGAACCCCAGCGCCAGCGCGGACTGCTGGTCGGTGGCGCCGGCAAGGTCTGGCAGTTCGCCCGGCGCATAGCGGCGGTCGCTGCCGCGCAGGCCGCCGGCGTTCAGCAGCCTCGGTTGGGCTCCCGGAACATTGTGATGGACATCGGAGCAGTGGATTCTAGAGTTTTCCAATGGGCCCGCTGCAAATAGAAAAGGCATGCGACGCACAAGGCAATCCCGGCGCCTGGGTAGCTCTGGATCCTGGCGCCGAGCCGGTGTTCGTCGCCCGGCACCAATGGATCGGCGTGGATTTGGACGGCACGCTGGCGCGCGACGATGCAGAGGGCCATTTTCTGCCGCCCTACCCGCTGGGCGAGCCGATCCCCGAGATGATCGAAATGGTGAAGAGTCTCCTGGCGGCTGGGGTAACGGTGAAGATCTTTTCTGCCCGCGCTTGCGAGTCGGCGAGTATTCCGATTATTCAAGCCTGGGCGGAGAGGCACGGGCTGGGCCGGCTGGAGGTTACAAATCAGAAGGACTATGACCTGATTCGCTATTACGACGACCGGGCCATTCAAATGCTCCCCAACCAGGGCAGGCCGGTGAGTGGCCTGGCGGACAAGAGTCCGGTTGGAGCGTCAGCCCGGCCGGGCGCGCCTGGGTAGCTCAGCCCGCCTTCCTGGGTTTCTCCGGCCGCTGTTTTTCCAGGCAGTCGGGGCAGATGCCGTGCGTGAAATCGGCTCCCAGGTGCTCGTGGACGTAGCCTTCGACCTGTTGCCAGTAGCCGCTGTCGTCGCGGATGCGCTTGCACCAGGCGCAAATGGGCAGCAGCCCATGCAGCAGCTTGATCTTCTCCAGCAGGTGCGCCATGCGGGCGGAAACGCGCCGCAACTCGAGCAGCGCCATGACCTGCCGTGCCAGAACCAGCATCGCCTCCTTTTGCCTGGCCGAAAGCTGCCGAGGCCTGCGGTCAAGCACGCAGAGGGCGCCCAAGGCAAAGCCCTCCGGGTTAATCAGCGGGAAACCGGCATAAAAGCGCACGTGCGGGGCCCGCGCTACCAGGGGATGGGCTACGAACCGCGCATCCTTGAGCGCATCCTGCACAATGAGAGGTTGGGATTGGAGAATGGCATACGAGGAGAATAACGCCATGTCGCGCGGCCCCTCCCGGTAATCTATCCCCACTTTGGACTTGAGCCAGTGCCGGGACTCGTCCAGCAGGGAAACCGTGGCGAAGGGCACCTTGCACAGGTGAGCCGCCAGCCTGGTAATACCGTCGTAAAGTTCCTCGGCGTCGGTATCGAGGATGTGGTATTCCTTCAGGACTGCCAGTCGTTGCGCCTCATTGTCAGGGAATGGGATTGGCATAGGGGGATTGTGGGCGCTTAGTCCCTGCGACGAATTGCTCCTCAGATCACTGGCGGAGAATACGCCATCCCATGCGCCTCGGCCACGGCTTTGTGGGTGAGCTTGCCATCCATCACGTTGATCCCGCCCACCAACGCGGGTTGCTGCTGGCAAGCCCCCGCCAGCCCGCGGTCGGCGAGCATCTCCAGGTAGCGGTAAGTAGTGGCTGTCAAAGCCTGCGTCGCCGTGCGCGCATAGGCCCCGGGCATGTTGGCGACGCAGTAATGGATCACGCCCTCCTCGACAAACACCGGGTGTTGGTGCGTGGTGGGGCGCGATGTTTCCGCGCAGCCGCCCTGGTCAATCGCGATGTCCACCAGCACGCTGCCGGGCCGCATGCGCCGGAGCATTTCCCGGCGAATCAACTGGGGCGCTTTGGCCCCCGGCACGAGCACGGCGCAGATGAGCAAATCCACTGAAGGCAGCAACTCCAGCAGGTGGACCTCGTTCGAATACAGCGTGTGGGCGGTGTGGAGTGTAATGTCCAGGAAGCGCATCCGCTCCAGGTCCACTTCCAGGATGGTCACATCCGCTCCCATGCCCTGCGCCATCCGCGCCGCGTTAATGCCGGAAGTTCCCCCCCCCAGCACAACAACTTTGCCGGGCAGCACGCCGGGCACGCCCCCGAGCAGCACCCCGCTGCCGCCGTTGTGTTTGGCCAGGAAATATCCGCCGACCAGGACGGACATGCGTCCGGCGATCTCGCTCATCGGCTCCAGCAGGGGCAGCCGCCCTTTGACCTCGATGGTTTCATAGGCCAGACCGGTGACCCGGGCCTTCATCAGCTCCTCGGTTAGCGGCCGGCTGGCCGCCAAGTGAAGGTAGGTGAAGAGAATTTGCCCGGGCTTGAACAGGCCGTATTCGGAGGGCAGCGGCTCTTTGACTTTCAGCACCAGGTCGGCCTGCTCGAAGACCGCCGCGTGATCGTTCACCAATGTCACGCCGGCCTGGGCGTAGTCCGCGTCAGGGTAACCTGAGCCCGCCCCCGCGCCGCGCTCAAACACCACCTTGTGGCCGCGTTTAACAAGTTGATAAGCCGCCGAGGGCAATAGCGCCACTCGGTACTCCTGGTCCTTAATCTCTCTAGGGACGCCAACAATCATAGAAAACACCGGTTGCGGCGGGAGAGGCGGCGACAACGCTCAAAACGACGGCCCTGCCATTGCCCTTTGGCGTCAACGGCAGATACCAATCGCTGCCAGCCCGTCTTTGTCCAACATGTTTGAAGTGCTACCATAAGGCCGGGCAGCCCTTGGCTGCAAGGGCATTCCGGCG
>CAZHEW010000507.1:0-2709 GCA_964531815.1 uncultured Verrucomicrobiota bacterium | reverse complement strand
TGCCCTTGTCGTAGCGGGAATTGGCCAGGCGGTAGGTCTCGGCGGAAGCGTTGACGCGGGATTGTTGGGCCGCAACCTGCTGATCCACCGTGCCGCGGACGGCCAAAGCATCGGCTACTTCCCGGAAGGCGCTCTGAATTGCCTGTTCGTATTGCGTGACGGCGATTTCGCGCTGGACTTTGGCGGCCCGGTGCGCTGACCAGGTGCGGGCATCGAAGATCGGCATGACGATCTGCGGCGCATAGCTCCAGGTGCCGGAGCCGGACTTGAACAGTCCGGAGAGGTCGCTGCTGGCCGTGCCAATGGCGGCGGTCAGGGAAATGCGCGGGAAGAACGCCGCGCGGGCCGCGCCAATGTCGGCGTTGGCCGCCTTCAGCATGCTCTCAGCCTGCAAGACATCAGGCCGGCGCAGCAGCACTTCAGAGGAGAGGCCCGCGCCGATTTCCCTGGGGGGGCTGACGCTGTTCAACTCGGCTGGCAGCAGCTCGCTGGGCGTGGGCGAGCCAACCAGGAGGTTCAGGGCATTCTCATCTTTCGCAACGCGCTCGGAGTAGATGGCCATGTCCCTGCGGGCAACGTCGAGGGGGGTTTGCGCGCGCAACAAATCCAACTCGGTCGCCAGGCCGAGTTCGTAGCGCCGTTTGACCAGATCATAGGCAGCCTGTTGGGCCTTGAGCGTGGTCGCCGCGAGCTTGAGATTCTCGCGATCAGCCGCCAATGCCAGGTAGGTGTTGGCGACCGAGGACACCAGCAGTATCTGCGCGCTGCGGCGAGCCTGTTCCGTGGCCAGGTATTCCTCGAGCGCGCGTTCCTTGAAGCTGCGGATGCGGCCGAAGAAATCAATCTCCCAGGCCGCGACGCCGAGATTGGCATCGTAGCGTTCCACGGTCTGCCGTTTTCCGGAGCTGGAAAGATCGGCGGGCACCCGCGCCTTGCTGCCGCTGCCGGTGGCATTGACGACGGGGTAGAGTTCGGACCGTGCGATGCCATAGTACGCGCGGGCACGCTCGACATTCAGCGCGGCAACTCGCAGGTCGCGGTTGTTGGTGAGGGCCAGGCCGATGACCTGCCGCAGCTTCTCATCGGTGAAGAACTCCTGCCAATCCACGTCCGCCAGCGCCGGGGCATTCGTCGGTCCTGCCGGGGCATAGGCCGGGCCCGAAGGCCATTCGGCCGGGACGGGCGCGGCGGGCCGGGCATATTTCGGAGCCATCGTGCACCCGATCGGGGCGATGGCAGTGAGTGCCAGTAGAAGAAAAACGGGCCTGTTCATACCATTGATTCGCAGATTGATGGGCCTAGACGCTCTGGGTCGCCGGTCGCTTTTTCTTGCCGAGGCCCTTCTCGATTAACACAAAGAACAGCGGCGCAAAGAGGGTCACGAGGAAGGTGGAGGTCACCACGCCGCCCACCACGGCGATGCCGATGGCCCGTTGGGCGCCGGCCCCGGCGCCGTGCGCCAGCGCCAGCGGCAGAACGCCGAACCCGAAGGCCAGCGACGTCATGACGATGGGACGCAACCTCAATCTCGCCCCTTCCAGCGTCGCCTCGATTAGCCCCATCCCTTCTTCCACGCGGGCTTTGGCAAACTGGACGATCAGGATGGCGTTCTTCGTAGTCAATCCGAGGGTGGTCAAGAGCCCGATCTGGAAGTACACGTCATTAGGCAAGCCCATCAGACTTGAGGCGATCACCCCGCCAATGGCGCCCAGTGGTAACGTCAGTAGAATTGAAATGGGAATGGGCCAGCTTTCGTACAAGGCCGCCAGACACAGGAAGATCACCAGAATGGAGAAGGCGTAGAGCGGACCGGTTTGCGCGCCCGCCTGCCGCTCCTGATAGGAAAGCCCCGTCCAATCGAAGCCGATCCCCTGGGGCAGCTTCTTGACGAATCCTTCCATGGCCTGCATCGCCTCGCCCGAACTCCGCCCCGGGGCCGACTCGCCCAGAATGTTCAGGGACGGAAAGCCGTTGAAGCGTTCCAGCTTCGGCGAACCGGAGGTCCAGTGCCCGGAGGCGAAGGAAGAGAAAGGAACCATTCTGCCGCGGCTGTTGCGCACGTAGAGTCGCTCCAAATCCTGGGGCAACATGCGGTACGGGGCGTCGGCTTGGGCATAGACGCGTTTCACCCGGCCACCTTGGATGAAGTCATTGACATAGGCGCTGCCGAAGGCCGCTGAGATCGTATCGTGGATCGAAGAGATGGGCACGCCCAATGCCCCCGCTTTGTCCCAGTCCACATCCACCCGGTATTCGGGCACGTCTTCCAGGCCGTTGGGCCGGACCTTGGTCAGTGCCGGGTCCTGTGCCGCCATGCCCAGCAGGTGGTTGCGGGCCTCCATGAGCTTTTCGTGGCCCAAGCCCCCGCGGTCCAGCAACTGGAAATCAAACCCCTTGGCCTGGCCCAGTTCGACGACCGCCGGCGGCGCGAAGGCGAACACCATCGCGTTGCGGATTTGGGAGAACTTCATCATCGCCCCGCCGGCCACGGCGTCCACCTTCTGGTCGGGCCGATTGCGCAGGCCCCAGTCTTTGAGCCGCACGAACGCCAGGCCGGAGTTCTGGCCGCGGCCGGAGAAGCTGATGCCGGAAACGGTCATGACCGCTTCCACGGCATCCTGCTGTTGGGTTAAGAAATAGTCTTTGACGCCGGCCAGGATCTTCTCGGTTTGCTCGAGGGTCGAGTTGGCGGGCAGCATGGCCTGAACC
>CAZHEW010000506.1:0-2712 GCA_964531815.1 uncultured Verrucomicrobiota bacterium | reverse complement strand
TCCCCACACCACACGGTGTGGCCTCGCCGCCGCAGCAGTTGCGCCAGCAAGCCCCCCGTCGCGCCCGCTCCCAGAATGAATACGCGCATACCGCCACCCTCCCTTACACCAGGCAGACATTCCCTGCGGCTCGCCATCGGTGCGCGTTCGCCCGGTGACACCGCACCCGTTGGACCAGCCGCGCCGTCTTTCGCCGCCGGAGCTGGCGCTCCATCTTGTCCGCCACTACGTCCAGCGCCGCCACCGGGTCATGCGCCGTGTGCTCGGCCACCACATCGTTGCCCGGCACCTCATAGTGCACCCGAGCCCGGTACTGCTCCGACGACGGATTGGCGCGCACCTTGTGCAACTGCACCCGTGCCCGCACCGCCCGTGGCGCGTACCGCCGCGCCCGCCCCACCTTCCGGCATACCGCCGAGCGCAATTCGTCGGTCAGCTCTACCCCATCCGCGCGAATCAGGATGTCCATGGACTCCTCTCGCCACGAAGTGACATTCACTTTTCTGGTCGTGCCGGCTCCGAGCGGCGAAGCCGCGCTGCGGTTTGTTTTCATAAGCATTTATCTTTGAGTTGCGCGCGGCCTTCCTGCGCCGCGCCAGGTTGTTCCCTCGCCTTAGCTGGCTCCGTGCCATCCGCGTTTTCCCCCGCAATCCGCCCATTTTCAGCGCCATACCACCCTCCGCGCGCGACTTCATCGGGCGTTTTCGTTCCGCTGCCGGTCTGATTTGTTTCGCTTGGACGAACGCCCAATGATCACAACACCACCGCTCCTCCGGCTCACAGCCGTTCGCGCGCGCGTCTGCGATTCTCTCCTCTCACCCGAAAACCGCTGCCAAACACTCTGCGAGACCATTCCACCCTCGCCCGCACAGGGTCCGTCCGCCGCGTTCGTCCGCTGGTGGCACGCCACTGGCTAAGACCCTCAACGTTATGATTGTAACAGAAATCATCCTTTGCGTTGCAGCTCTTGGCCTGATCGCGCTGGACATCATCGTGCGACTGGGAACGGCGCGTCATTCCAAAGACAAGTGGCTCGAAGAACTCCTGGACACCCTCGTCGAGCCGGAAATCGCCACCGACGTTTCAATGGCGGACCACCCGGAGCCGGAGTCCGTCGGGCGCCTCGCCGAACATCTCTTCCGTCACTTCCAACAGTCCGCCGTCTCCCGGAATGTCCTGGCGGTCCTGGCGGCCCGGAAGGGCCGGATGCACGAAAACGAATTGCTGGCCGCCCTCAACCGCCAACTCCAGGCCAGAGGCCGGCGCGACCTGCCCGCCGCCGTCGTTCGCAAAGTCGTCACGATCCTCATGGGCGCCGATCTCGTCGCCCTCCGCAAGGGAGCACTCGAGATCACCAGCGCGGGCAGCGAGCTCAACGTCCTGCTTCAGCCTCGCGCCGCTGCCGTGCCTCCAGCGCCCGTTTTTGTTTCGCGCTGACCGCGCTTCCCCATTAGACTCGCGTCGCTTGAGCCCATGAGCGCAAAGGCACCATTTCGTCTCACCGAACTGCTGATCGCCGCCGCGATTGTGGTCGCGGCTCTGGTCTGGGCGGAACGAACCGCCTGGCGCCAGATCAGCACCCTCCGGGCCGGGATGAACGTCCAGCAGATCGAAAAGCTCACCGCCGCCGACCGCGCCGCCGCCGAACGCTTCGTGACGGAGACCAACGCCGCCTTGAACCGCGTGCAGCGATTCCTCTTTCTCGCGCTCCTGGGCCTGCTCATCAGCGGAACGGTGGTCGTCGTGTTGATCTATCGCCGCATGGTTGCTCCGCTCCGGACCACTCTGATGGAAAACCGTACCATCATTGAGCGCCAGGAAAAGCTCGCCTCCCTCGGCGTTTTCGCCGCCGGCATCGCCCACGAGATCCGCAATCCCCTCACCGCCATCAAGGTCCGCTTGTTCACCCTCAAGAAGAGCCACCGCGCCGGCACTTCCGAGCACGAAGACCTGCAGGTCATCCACAACGAGATCAACCGCCTGGAGTCCATCGTGCGCGATTTCCTCCAGTTCGCCCGCCCCGCCGAGCCGGACCTCCAAACCATCCCCGTGGGAAAACTCCTCCAAGCCACCTGCGACCTCCTCCAATCCGACCTCGCCCGCCGCTCCATCAAACTCAAACTCGAACTCCGCGCCGACGCCCCGGTCCGCGTGGACCCGGACAAGATGAAGCAGGTGCTGATCAACTTCGTCCAGAACGGCGCCGATAGCATGAAACCTGGCGGCACGGTCGTTTTGCGGTCGCGTCTGGACCGGCAGGTCCTCCACGAACGATCCGTCAACGCCGTGGTGATTGACATCGCCGATACCGGGAAAGGAATGCCCCCGGAAGTCCAGAAGCGGCTCTTCGATCCCTTTTTCACCACCAAAGAGCAAGGCACCGGTCTGGGCCTGCCCATCGCCGCCCGTATCGTTGAAAAGCACGGCGGCGTCATCCAATACCAAACCCAACCCGATCGCGGCACCACCTTCAGCATCGTGCTCCCGCCCGCTCCCCAAAATGAAACCGAATCCTAGCGTCCTGCTCATCGAAGACGACCGGAACATCGCCACCGGCCTGCAAAAGGCCATGCGCGCCAACGGATACGAGGTCGCCGTGC
This sequence comes from uncultured Verrucomicrobiota bacterium, assembly GCA_964531815.1. Lineage (GTDB taxonomy): Bacteria > Verrucomicrobiota > Verrucomicrobiia > Limisphaerales > UBA8199 > UBA8199. Next base: position 112 of record CAZHEW010000506.1, on the reverse strand, counting down.
AGACGCGCGGCGACACTGGCCTCAGCCAGGCCCTGGCCGAATCCTATGACGTCGTCATCACCGACCTGAAGCTGCCCGGCACGGATGGCTTGGAACTCGTCCGCCAGCTCCA
>CAZHEW010000505.1:0-2724 GCA_964531815.1 uncultured Verrucomicrobiota bacterium | reverse complement strand
CGAAGCCGGCGCGCTGCTCCAGCGTGAGCTGGCGGCCCTGTCGGGTTGGGACCGCTTCTGCGAGGTGGATGGCAACGTGGGCCTGGTCACGGGGCACCTGGCGGGCTGCCTGGCGCTGGCGCTGGCGGATGCTTCAAAGTGGGAGCCGGCGAAGTTGCAGCAGGCGCGCAGCGCGGCAGAAGCGTTGCTGGAGCGCGACGTCTGGCCCTGGTTCGAAACCCGTTGGCGCGTCGAGACGATCGGGCAGAGCCAGCTTGCCAATATCCCCGTCATCGCGCTGGTGCGAAGCGCACAACTGGCCCGCGTGACCGGCAGCCCGCGCCAGGCGGCGCTCGAAGGCAAGGCGCGCGAGGTGTTCGCCGCCTGGCGCCGGCTCCGCACCGGGGAATCGCGCCACACCGAGGGCTCCGGCTACGACGGTTACCTTATGGACAGCCTTACGGATTGGCTCGCCGGTTTGCCGGACCGCGCCGAATTGCTGCGCGAGAGCGGCGACGCCTTTCGCAGCCTCGCCGATCAATGGATGAACCTGACGCTGCCCGGCCGCTTCGACCTCCAGGCCCCGCTGGGCGACGTCGAGCCGGAAATGCCTTTCTGGACGACCGTTCTCACCCGTCTCGGCGGGTGGTATCAGGCGCCCGACGCGGCATGGTTCCTCCAGCGCTATCCCCTGCGGCGAATGCCCGCTGCCGGCGTGGCAAACGCCCTCAGTGTGCAATTCCCCTCCGCCGCCGCATCCCCGGCAGCAGGCGCGCGCGAGCTGCCGAATGCCGTGAGCATGCGGACCGGCTGGGGCCGGGACGACTTGCTGGCTGTGGTGGGGCTGACGCGCGGACCGATGGGCCATCTGCACGCCGACGGCGGGCAAATCATACTCGGCTGGCAGGGACGGTTCTGGATCACCGACCCCGGCTACCAGCAATACCGGCCCGGCGAAGAGCGCGAATACACACTGGGCGCCCAGGCGCACAACGCGCCAGTGATCGGCGGCAAAGCCCAAACGGTCCGCGCCGCCCGGCTGCAGCTCCTGGAAACCAACGCGCGCGGATGGCAACATGCACGGGTGGACCTCAGCGGCTGCTACCGCGGCTTGCCGGAGGAAGCGGCGGTGCGGCGCGAGGTGTGGCTCATTAACGAGGGAGGCCTCGCGGTGGTGGCGCGCGACACGTTAAGCGGGCTCGGCAAGGATGTAACGGTGTGCACCAGTTGGCTGGGAGGCGCGCACCTGGCATGGGCGTTCCGTGACGGCTGGGCGCGGCTCTCCGATGGGCGGCATGCCCTCTGGGCTGCGACGTTTCCCGGGCCGCTCGAGGCGCCGCTGTTGACTCGCCATCCGGGCAGCCGCGGCCCGCTGGCTTTAACCCACGCCGCCGCGCTGCCCGACGGGCAGGCGGCCCGTTGGTGGGTGTTCTGGTGCGAGCCGAAAGCAGGCTGGAAGCCGCCGTCCCTCGATCTGCGCGACGGAGCGCTGCAGTTCAAGCTGCCAGGAGCCCAATCGCCCCTTTGGCGCATTCCTGCAAGTGTTAGGCCAACACCGGCCTGAGCGGCGCTAGGCCGATGACGCCTGTTATGCCAGTCCTTGGCAGGCCGCCAGTTGCATCATGGCCGGTCTTGTCTCCAGTCAATCCGTTGATGCACGACTCGAATGCCGAGGAATGCGCACCCTGAACATGTAGATCGCCCAGCCAATCGTGTCGCGCCCCCAACGCAGGTATGTCGCCCGGGCCTTCTCCACTCGCTCAACCACCTCCGCCAGGTCGGGGTCATCTGGATGGGCGCGGGCGTACTCGGCCGTTGCGTACCATTGGAGGCCTTCGTAGTTGTCCCAGTCGTCTTTGCTGCTCACAATGGTGTGAACCAGATCCAATCCGCGCCGCTCTCCCGCTTCTGCATTGGCAAAGTGGCTTCCGAAGTCCGCTCGCGCGACCCCCTCTGCCTTCAGGTAATCCTCGGATGGCTCCTGCAGCCAGTAGGGCTCTCCCACGACCACCCAGCCGCCGGGTTTCACAATGCGGATTAGCGCTTCAAGAGTGCCAGCGTGCCCCCCGAACACCCAGCTCGCACCGATACAGGATGCCAGATCGAAGCTGTGCGGCTCGTCTGGCCGGAAGTCGGCACCATTCAACTGAGTGAAAGTGACGTCGGTGCCCGGCGCCCGCGCCTCGAGCCTGCGCTTTGCATCGGCGATAAAGAAAGGAGAAATGTCAATCCCTGCGCCGCGAATGCGGTAGTGTTCAGCCAGGCGAATCAGGAACTCGCCCTTGCCACACGCAATATCAACCACCTTCGCGCCGGCCGAAAGACGCAGCAACTCCACGAGATGCGTCAGTTTCTCTTCGCTCGCAGGATTGCATACCACGTGTTCGCGGTGAGTGATGTCGTAGAACTTCCATCGGTCCATAGTTCAGCCCTTCGTCGGCCTAACGCCTCAGCGCGCCGATGGCGGCCTCTCGGCGGCTCTCGAACTGCCAGGCTGCGTGGCGGGGCCGCGACGCGGTGCAGCGCCTGGCTTGGCAATCATTGAATAGATTGCCATCCTCTCTTGTCTCATCGAACCCCACTGACTCGCTCAAGGCGAGCCGCTTTTGGGACTTCTCTGACATAGTGTGTTCCTTTGCTTTTATGAATCTTAGAGTGCAACCGTGCCCGAATGTCCAGCTCGCCGATGACGGCCCCTCCCGAACGCTCGGACTGCCGCTCGGCGGCTCGGGGCCGCCATGCGGT
>CAZHEW010000504.1:0-2732 GCA_964531815.1 uncultured Verrucomicrobiota bacterium | reverse complement strand
GCAGCAACGCCAGTTCCCGGACGTGGTAATCGCCCCACATCGAACTCTCGCCGTTGGGCACCTTCTGGCCTGGCGCGACATAGTCCCAGCCATTGGGGCGGTGATAGACCGAGTGCAGGAGCAGACCCTGGTGCTTGGGATTACTGGAGAGGTACGGCTCGTCGAACAGGGTATTGGCCACGGCCAACCCGGCCTGCCGGTAGCGGTCGCCGTTCTTCTCATCACCCCGCATTGCCAGGTAATTGCCCAGGCGTAGCAGGCCCTGGGCGGCGATGGCGGCAGCCGAGCTATCCACCGGCTCCCAGCGGTTGAACGGGTCGGCAGGCTTGTTGAGGTAGGCGCCCAGCCGGTGCAAATTCGGCGCGCCGGTGTCCCACATCGGGATGCCGTCCGCGCAGGTGTTCGCCAGATAGAAGTCCGCCGTGGCGCGCGCGGCTTCGAGGAATAGAGCCCGGCTGGCCGTCATATCGCGGCCGGCGTCAGGCTGACCGCCGGGCGAGCGCCTCCCCTGCCCTGTTCCCGTGCCGTTGAGCGTGCCGAGAAACTCCAGTTGCTCCGTGTAACCAAGAATGGCCCACGCCAGCCCGCGCGTCCACGTGCTGAAGGGCGAATAGCCCTGCTGCGAGTTGGGACAGCGATAGCTGCCGTCGTTGAGGTTGAAGATGCTCTCGTGCGCCGTCCGGCCGCGCACGTCGAAGGTGTCGCGGCCCGTGCCGTAGTAAATGCTGTAGAGGGCGGTCGTCTCGGCGTGGTCCAATAGCCGCTGCAGCAGCGAGATGCGCTGATCCCGTTCCCCGCGCAGCACATGGCCGAGCTGGTGCGCCACGGCCAGGGAACGCAGCGAGCGCACGGTATCCACAAATAACGAGTGCGGCCCGTTGAAAGAGTAGATGTAACCTGCCCCGTCGGCTGTCCTGGTCCACCGCGCCGCCTGCACCGCGCCGGAAACCTTCAGCGCCAGCTCATACAGGTCCCGCTCGTGTTCGTTGAAGGGAATCTTTCCCTCGATCATCAGCCGCCACAGGTTGCCGTAGGTCGAGATGTTGTTGAAGCCGTGATCGTGCACGCCCATGCTCGACACATGCGGGGCCATTTGCCGGATCGTCTGGCGGCGTCCGAGTTCGAGGAAGCGCTCTTCGCCGGTCGCATCGAACTGGAGCACGGCCGCACCGAACTGGAATCCCTGCGTCCAGTCAGTCCACGCGCGCGAGCTATACCTGCCCTTGACCGTAACCACGGGCGTGCCTTGCGCCGGATTCCACGACTTCTCCAGGCTTAGAATCTTCTGTGCGGAGAGATCAAACAGCCGCTCGATCTTAGGCAGCAGCTTCCGCGCGGTGAGACGAGTATCAATGCGGATGGGCATCAGAGTCTCCTGAGATGAAAACCGCCGTCCACGTTAATGACTTCCCCGGTGCTGAACGGCAGCAAGTCCTGGGCAATCGCGGCGACAGCTTTGCCGACATCCTCGGGCGTGCCCCAGCGCCTGATTGGCGTCAGTCCCTCCTCGATCAGCTTGTCATACTTCTCTTTCACCGCTCCGGTCATGTCGGTGCTGATAATACCCGGGCGGATCTCATAGACGTTAATGCTATGCTCGGCCAGGCGCGCGGCGTAGAGGGACGTGAGCATGGACAGCGCCGCCTTGGAAAGGCAGTAATCGCCGCGGTTTACCGAGGCGGTGTAGGCGCTGATGGAAGAGATGGTGATGATCTGGGGGCGGAAAGCGGCGGGCGGGACGACCGCCCGGCTCTGCTCGATCATCCATCGGGCAGCGAGCTGCGTGAGAAAATACGGCCCCTTAACGTTGATATCAATAAGCCGGTCGAAACTCGCCTCGCTCGCTTGGAGAATATCGGCGCGAACATCCGGCGCCACGCCGGCATTGTTGACCAGCAGGTCCAACCGGCCCAAGGCCGCCTTGGCAAACTCGATGAGCTGCTGCCGGTCCGCGCTCTTGGCTATGTCCGCCTGACAAATCTCGACCCGCACGGTCTTGCCCGCGGCCTGGGCCGCCGCGAGGCAATCGGCCGCCGTCCGGCGCGCAGCCAAGGTGTGGCTGGCAAAGTTGACGACCAGGTCATAGCCGACCTTCGCCAACTCCAGCGCAGTGCCGCGGCCAATACCGCGCGATGCGCCGGTAATCAGGGCAACCGGATTCATGCTGGTCCAGCATAGTTGCGGCAACACGAAGCAAAAGCAAAATATCCGGCCGAGCCAGGCCTGAAGCCCCGAGAGCAGCACGAACATTCCCGGACCCCGGCTGGCGCCTGGCCTGAACGAGCAGGAATGACCACGCTTCTTCATGAACGCGCGCCGGGAGGCTTGCCTTGGCTTGAGTTTTGACACCGCGCGCGAAACCCCTATGCTTGGCCCGTGCGCATTGTTAAGGTACCGCTCGGCCAACGCAGCTACGAGATCCAGATCGGCACGGGTCTGCTCGCCGGTTTAGGCCATGAGTGTGCCCGACTGGGCCTCGACCGCCACTGCGCCCTGATCTCCGACCGCAATGTCGCCCCACGTTTTGCCAAAACCGCCCAGAAGTCCTTGGCGAAGGCGGGCTTCGCCGCCGAATTGATCACCCTCCCCGCCGGGGAGACCGCCAAGAGCCTCAACACAGTCGAAGCGTGCTACAACCAGCTGGCGGCGCAGCGGCTGGAACGCAAGTCCTTCATCATCGCGCTCGGCGGGGGCGTGGTGGGCGACCTCGCAGGGTTCGTGGCTGCCACTTA
>CAZHEW010000503.1:0-2779 GCA_964531815.1 uncultured Verrucomicrobiota bacterium | reverse complement strand
ACCGGAAAGCCGCGGCTCTTGAGCAAATCCACGCGCTGCACGCGCCGCGTTTCCCACAGCGCCTCGCGCATCCGCAACGAACCGGTCCCCGAATCGTCGCGGTCGCCCCGGAACACCACCTTCACTGTCCAGGCCCCGGCCATGGGCTTCTCTTGTTCCTCCTCATCGAAGCTGGCTTGTTCCGCAGCAACTGCGGCATTTGTGCTGTTGGTGGGCCGGTTGTCTCCCGGCCCGAGCCCTTCCAGGATGAAATGAATGCTCCCTTTCGCCAAAGCATTGGTTGCGTCACCGCTGCTCGTTTCCGCGAACCGGAACCGGTGCTGGTTGGTCTTCGATTTGGAATCAACGCGCGCAGACGTAAGCCGCACCAGTTCCCGCACCGACGCCGCCTCCGGCCCGGTGACGGCGTAGCGGTAGGTCATCTCGCGCAGCGTCTTTTCGCGCCGCTCAATCGAGGTCTTGGAACCGAGCATCAGGAGCGGCGTGATGAGCATCGGCAGAACCAGCGAGGTCAGCAGGACCCGGCGGTCGCGCAGGAGCATCCGCAGCTCCGTGCGGAAGAGCGTGAGGACGATGGCCAGTCTAACCTGCATGCTTCTTAGTCAGATGGAAACGGCAACACCCGCCGCGTGAGGGCACGCGGCCTGCAAGCGATCCGTCCGCTCCGGTAGGCCGCGTGCCCTCACGCGGCGTCCAGCGGTGTGAAAGGTGCGTGCCAAGGTTCACTGCGTCGCTGCTCCGGGCGCCAGGGGAGCCGGTTCGGCCGTGTTATCGCGAACCACCTTCACAAAGATGTCTTCCAGGTAATGCTGCCCGGTGCCGGCGCGCAACTCGGCCAGGGTGTCGCACGCATGGATCTTGCCGCGGTGAATGATGGCGATGCGGTCACAGAGCTTCTCCGCCTCGCTCATGATGTGCGTCGAGAAGATGATCGCCTTGCCCTCTGCCCGGAATTCCGCAATCACCTTCTGCATCTCCAATGCGTTGAGCACATCGAGCCCGACCGTGGGCTCATCGAAGATCAACACGGGCGGGTCGTGCACCACCGTCCGGGCGATGGCCACCTTTTGCTTCATGCCCTGGGACAGCTTGTCCACGCGCGCGTCGGCGTAATCCTGGATCCCAAACCGTTGGATGAGCCGCGCCACGCGCTCGCGGGCCTGCTCTTTTGGACAACCGTTGATGCGGGCGAAGAAGTCGAGCGTCTCGCGGGCGGTCAGGCGGGGGTAGAGCGCGGTGGAGGAGGAGCTGAAGCCCAGGCTGGCGCGCACCGCCTCGGGCTCGGCCAGGACATCGTGGCCCATGACGGCGGCGCTCCCGGAGGACGGCTTGAGGATGGTGGCCAGGACACGCAAGGTGGTGGTCTTGCCGGCCCCGTTGGCGCCGAGCAGGCCGAAGATCTCCCCGGCGCGGCACTCGAAGCTGACGCCGTCCACAGCTTGAACCTCTCCGCGGCTTTCGTCGTAGAAAGTCTTGGCGAGGTTTTGAACAACGACTGGCGCAGTCATAAGGAGGGTTGGGGGCGGCGGCGGTTGCGGAACCGCTGCCGGATAAATTTGTTGAAGCTGCCGTTGAACGACCCGAGGACAACGTCCTCGAATTGCAGGAGAAAGGTGGCGAGCCGCAGGCAAAGGGCGATCACGAGCAGCGAGCTGGCTACGGTGACCCCTATCTGCAGCCAGTGAAAGACGCCGGAGAGCGCCTCGCGAACCATCAGCGTGACGTTCACAATCGGCACGCAGGCCAGCGGCAAGGTGAACTTGATCCCGGGCACTTGCAGAAAGATGATCGGCACAATCGTGAGCATGTAGAAGGGCGTGATCATCGCCTGACCCTCTTTGAGTGTGCGGGCGAACGAGGCGAAGATCATCATCCCCGCGGCAACGAACCCGGCCAGCAGCAGCGAGGCCACCGCGGCCACCGGCAGAGCGCCCGGCGGGATGGTGTAGTCGAACACTTGCCCGGTCCGGGCCATGAGCGGCGCAAACACGGGCCGCAGTGTCGCCACGATCACGAGCAGGTTGAGAACCCCCGCCAGCCCGCCCAGGCTGGCCACGTAGAAATACTTGGCCGTGACCACGCCCAGCCGGCTGGCGGACGTTGACATCAGCGTTTCCCAGGTGTTGCGTTCGCGCTCCCCGGCAATGCAATCCACCGCCGGGTAAAAGCAGCCGGCCGCCACCATCACCACGAAAAGAACCGGTGCGAGCAGGCCGAGGATAAACGCGCCCATCTGCTTCCACGAGGCGACGTTCTGCGATGAAATCACGAACCCCTGCCAGGCGGCGGCGTCAATGCCCCGCTTGCGCGCCTCACGCTTGAGCCACTCCTGGCGGTATCGCTCGACCGTGCCCGAAAGTCGCTTGTGCGCCTCGTCGCTGCGTTCCCGAGAGCTGTCGTAGGTGATGCGGGCCTCGAAGTTGCCCGCCAGCGCGGCTTTGGCTCCGTTCGCCGGGAGGAACTCGAGCAGCGCGTCCAACTGACCGGTTTTGATTTGCTGCTTCGCCCGCGCGGCGTCTGCGGGATCGGCCAGGACGAACTTGTCGTCGTGCTCCAGCTTGAGGCGTAGCTTGGGATGGGCTGCCGGCCAGCCGGACACGGCGGCGCGGCAGACGAATCCTTCGGTTTGCCCCATGACAAATGTGATGCCGCTGAACGCCGCCCAGAGGAGCAAAGGATAGAGGAAAACAGGGAGGAGCAGGCTGTTGAGGACGATCGCCCGCTCGCGCAGGGCGGCCCGCATTTCCCAGGCATACAGAACACCCACTTCGCGCCAGTT
>CAZHEW010000502.1:0-2806 GCA_964531815.1 uncultured Verrucomicrobiota bacterium | reverse complement strand
CCAGCCAGGGCCTTCAGCTTCGTGTCAGTTGCAGTCCGGTGGCCGAGAGGCTGAAGTCCACGAAGCGGGCGCGGGGGTTCGGGGGATGCTGAGTGAGGTGTTGCTTGATTCTGGCCGCCGCGGTTTCATCCTTGCCGAAGAGCAGCAGGTAGCCGCCCCCGCCGGCGCCGAGCAGCTTGGCGGCGCCGAGGTAGTTCCGCACGGAGTCGAGAATCGCCTGCACCTCGGGCGGGTTGGTGCCGGAATCGAGGCGCCGGTTCAGCGTCCAACTGTTGCGGATGGCGGCCAGGAGCATTCCGTAGTCGCACTTCTGGATCGCCGTGGCGGCAAAGCCGGCGTTGGCGCCGATGTCGGCAATGATGCCGAGGTGCGACGGCGAGTTGAGGAACAGGCCGCGCACAATCTCCGCGAGGATGTTCTTGGCCAGGCGCGTGATGCCGGTGTAGTAGAGCAGGATCGAGCGGTTGGCGTATTCGTGGCCGAAGAGGTGATGCGGCAGCCAGCCGATGACGGGCTTCTGCGCAAGGCCGGCGGCGGTCTCAATCAACTTCACCTCGCGGAAGACCGCGCCGGCCTGATCCTGCCAGCCGCCGCCGGTGGTCAGCATCTGCTCCAGCGCCAGCGTGCGGGTAAAGAGCGTGTTTCGGTCCCAGCCCAGGCCGCACAGGTCGCCCAGCGCCGCCAGCACGGTCGCCGCGAGGATGCTGCTGGTGCCCAACCCCGAGCCTTTGGGCACGGCGGCAAGGAGGGAAATCTCGATGCCCGCGCCGAACTCGCGGAGTTGCTCCTCGAGCGACCCCCAGCCGCCCCGGGCGTGAAACCGGGGGAGAAAGCCGGCCAGCGCGAAGGCGGCCTTGGCCAGGGCAAACGGGCGGTCCGGCTGGCCAAACGTGTCCAGCTCGGCATAGGTGCGCACCCGTTCCTCGAAGCCGAGGTCAATCGAGCGCATGACCAACTCGGGACGCTCGGACAACCGTGCGAAGACCTGGATCGGCGGCTGCCCGTTGAGGTCGGCGGCCAGGTTGAGCACTTTGCCGCCGTGCTCGATGCAGTAGGGCGGCGTGTCGGTCCAGCCGCCGGCCAGGTCGAACCGGACCGGGCTGCGCGCCCAAACGATCTGGTCTTCCATCACGTTGGGATGCGGGTCAGCGGGCGAAAGGCGGGCCTCCTGGACAATCATCTCCCGGAGCCGGGCAAACGCGCCGGCCTCGAATTGCTCCCACCCGGCCTCGCGGCGGTGGCGCAGAACTGCGGAGCGGAACATCTGGTCATGGACCAACTGCATCGGGTCGTCGTCCTCGTCGAAACGCAGTTCGGGCAGGGGGCCGTCACTCGCGGCAAAGGCGCGCGCAGCCGCCTCCAGGTCCAGCCGGAAGACCACGCTCCAGCGGAAGTTCCTGAGCATCGGCAGCAGGCAGCCCTGGCGCAGCCGCGCGCGCTGCTCGTAGAGCCGGCGCAGGTTGACCTGCTCAAGGATTTGCATCGCCGAAAGCCGCGGCCCGCTCGCGCCAGCGGTCCGCGAGTCCGCGTCCGTTCGCGGGGGTCGGGGCGAAAAGCCATTCCACAAACGCCGGCTCGATCTGGTCCGCGGCCAGCACGGGAAACAGCGGGCAGGACTGGATATCGGCCCGCGGGTCAAGGCCGCAGTCCTCGGGCTTGAGGCCGCGGGCGCTGAACCAGTCGCCAGCCGGGCGGTCAAACCAGCGCGCCTCGCCCAGCGGGCCATGGAAGATGTCGCTGAAACCGTAGGCGCGCACGCAGAACAAATCCTTCCCGACTGGCACAAAGTCGAGGCAGGTGCCAGAGGGCAGGCGGAGGGCCCAGTCGTTTTCCGGCACGCCGGTGAGCACGTGCCGTGAGCCGAGCTGCCAGCCGGACGGCACAACGCTGTTCTCGACCCAGAGCGTGTGGTTGCCGTCTTGCCGCAGGGCCACGTCGAAACGCGAGTTCTGCGTCACCTGATCCGGCGGCTGGCGGGCGCCGGTGCGGCCCACCTTGGCTTCGTCCAGCACGAGGTTCTGCAACGCCGAGACCGACTCGATCATCTGCCCGTTCGCGCCAAAGTGGTAAAACTGGGCCTCCGGCAAGGCCGCCACGGCGCAGGCAAGCGCATTGACCGCCGGGTCGCGGGCCGTCGGCGATTGGCCCAGGGCGAGGCCGAACTCCGCGTAGAGCTCGTAGCGCCGCGCGGTGCCGCCGGCGAAGCCGCTGTTCTCCCAGCCGCAGCGCTCCATCAGCACTCGCACGGCGCGCTCGCTCAGCAGCCACATGCCGGTGTCTATCAGGCAGAGATAATTCTCCGCCAACTCGCGAATCCTGGCCGCGTCGGGTTTCTGCAGGAAGAACGCCAGCTCGGTCGGCCGGCCGCGCGGGGAGAAGAAGACGCCGAAGTCCTTGGCCTTTTGCGGCGCCACCCGCATGCCGAGGCCGAGAACGTCCACTTCGGGAAACGGCGGCAGCTCGCGGGCAAAGCGCAGCAGCACGTCTCCGCTGGTGACGAGGGCGGCGGTGCCGGGCCCGGCGTGGGCCAGGACACGCTGGTAATCGGGCAATTGCAGATCGAGCAGGGATTGGTCGAGCCGCTGTCCCCGGGACCAGCGGAAGACGGGCAGCGGCATGAGCAGTTTGCCCGCGGGCGCGTAAGCGGGCAGGCGCCGGCTCAGGCCGCCGGCGTGCAGGATGAGCTTGCGGTGCTGGCGGAGCCAGTCGGAGAAGGATTCCTTCGGAGCGGTCCCGCGCCAGGCCTCGGCGAGCAGATTGGCCGTGCCGCCGCCCGAGCCCAGCGGGCGGCCCGGCGGATCGGAAG
>CAZHEW010000501.1:0-2823 GCA_964531815.1 uncultured Verrucomicrobiota bacterium | reverse complement strand
ACCTTCTCACAGATCATCGCTCTGAGCGTATCGGCCTGCTGGCTGCTTTCCAGCCAGGCCCCCCGAGTGTCGAGTGACATCCTGTGCAGACTCGTTCCACTCTGCGGAGCCCCTCGGGGGTAGGGGAGCAGGGACCCCGGGGGACGACTCTGACTGCACCGGATGGACGCGAGACCGAGCGGGATACAAGGCCTGAAACTCTGATCTCAGTTCCGGGGTAGGGAGGGGCGCAGGTAGGGGCCTCGTGCAGCTGTGAAGACAGCGACGGGCAGCTTCAGGGCAGGCCTAGGGTAAAAGGGGGCCTGACCGGCTGACCTAGCTGGCTGAACTAACTTGGGTGGAAGGGGAAAGTGGGCCGACCGACAACCCGCCAAGGCACGACAGACGGCAAGACTTTGCGCGTTCTGCGCCTTTTCGCGGCAAGATTTGGGGGACGGACTAAGGCAGGACAGACTTCGAGACGACTGGGACGGACTGGGCCTGAGCGGCAGGAGCAGAGCAAGCCGGGTCTTTCGGCTTGTAGTTCGTGCAGGAGGTAACGGCTTCGAGGTCTTTGAGGCGCTTTGCCTGACTGAGGTTCCAAGCGGCCAGACCGGACCCGATGACGGCAAAGATACCCTCTGCAAGGTAACTATACGGGGGAGGGAGAGCTAGAGCGGCAGGGGCCACGGTCTGGACGATATTGGAAGCTGTGTTGGATATTCGCTGTTCTTTCTCTATCCCCTCGCGGCTGGTAGAGCAGGAGATAAAGGCGAAGGCGAGTAGCGAAAGGAGGAGAGCGGCGAGAAGGATAGCGGCTGCGGGGTGGCGGGGGGCAGCGTCGCCGCCGCATCGTTCTTGAGGACGGCAGACCACTCCGCGATGAAATACCACGGAACGGGACAGGGGTTTGGAACGTCGTTTGAGCATAGGGGGATGAAAGTTAGGGTTTCGAGGTCGAAGGTACAGGGGATTGGGGTGACCGTGCCGAGTGCCAATCTGATGAACACGCTTTGCAGATGGTCGGGCCAGAGGTTGGGAACAAGGTGCCATGTGCGGGTGTTGCGGGAGGCCATGGGGCACGGCTGAGAAGGGCCTGCCGCCCACGAAAGGTGAGAGGGCGGCAGGCCCGAGCGGGCTGAATGTTAGGTGCCAGCGACCACAATGGGCCGGAACTGGAGACCAACACCCTTCTGACCGTTCTTGACGGGCACGATCTTGAGGTCAATGCCGTCGCCAACAGCGGGGACACCGAAGCGGTCGGTGTAGACGGTGCTGGCGTCGTAGTCGGCTTCCCACGTCGTGTTGTCGGCGTAGGCGAGGAGGCGGAGGCCGGACTCGTCGCGAGCGATGCCTTGCGAGTTGGGGGCGGAGCCCCAGAGCTCGTAGCCGTCGGGGTCAACGGTGTTGCCCATGTCGGCGATGCCGAGGGTGAGGACACCGGCGGTGACCTCGGCGGTGATGGTGGGGGTGTCCATGACGCCGAAGGTGGCCTTGGCCGGGGGCACATCGTACTGCGTGAGGGAGCAGTTGGCTCGAACGCCGTTGAGGCTGACGAAGGCGTTGAAGCCGGTGATGTTGCCGGTGAGGCCTTGCGCGAAGCTGTCCCAAGCGCTGCGCTTGGCGGCGGTGAGGCCGCGCCAACCGGCAGCGAGAGAGGCGAGCAACTGGCGTGCGCCCATCTGGCGGTTCGTCTGGGGGTTCAGGGGCTGGACACGCTGACGAAGCGAGGTGCCCTGTCGGCTGCGCTGGTAAACGATGTCACCAACTGCGCCGGTGATGTCGGTAGGGAACAGTTTTTTTGCCATAGGTTAGGGTGGGGAGCTATGAGGGACGGCCACTAGACGGCCACGTGACGGCCACGTAACGGCCACCTAACGGCCAGAGGATGGCCGGACGGGGGTGAGGCGTCCGGCCACCTAAGCCCGCAGGATAGGTCGTCGAGCCTGTAACACAGCTACAGGCCGCGGCTGCTATGAGGCTGGTACTCATGCACGTGAAGGAATTGATGGCACGCACCTGCAGCAGGTGCTGCGGCAAGTTCAAGCGCAGTTGCGCGGTCCAGCGCCCAAAAACGACTTGATCGCCCTGGACGGCAAAGAGCCCAAACAGGGTGGCGCTCAGAGCGTTGCCGGATTGGCCACCCTTACGCCCTGTTCGTGGCGGGTTTGTTCCGCGCGCATCAGCAACAGCCTCTTCATGGAGTGGCGCTCTCATCAACCCCATCCGCAATTTCTGACGACCACCGCCTTCCACGCCGCCATGGGCGAGGATCACTATAAGGCAGCCCTGCGGTTGTTGTTGGCCAAGCGCCCTAGTTTGAAGCCACCGTAAAAATCGCCCGAGCAACCTCGGACCCGCCACAGGCTTATGGGCGTTTCTTCGCCCCATACGCCCGAGGGGGAACTCTCGTCCTTGGAAGCCCCGCTAGGGCGAAACACCCGCGTTGGACAAATCGTGCGATCCCCGAGGCAGGCGGGTGTAGGAGTCGCAGCCAAAGTCCAAAGGGCCGGGAGCCGTCCACGGGGCCAATCCCTCCCAACATGGGTCCTTCGTGAATTGGCGCTGCCCGGTCTGGCAGTCACATCCCGGACTTGACGCTTTGCCCGGGGCGCGGCAAGACTGCCGGCCAGAATCCCGAGCCTCGTTTGCCGACTATGAGCCTATTATCCGAAAACCTACTGCCAAGTCCCCGAGCCTTATGCATGCTCAGCCTGATCCTGACCACTTGCGCATTTGGCGCTTCGGCGGGGCGGTTCGATTCCAGTGACTTCACGAAGCCCGACTTCTTCCCCATCCTGCCGTGGAGTCCCTACCACGGCTGGAAGGCGCCGTTTGTCGAAC
>CAZHEW010000500.1:0-2828 GCA_964531815.1 uncultured Verrucomicrobiota bacterium | reverse complement strand
CTCGAGGAGCAATACGACAAGCTCAAACGCTTGAATGAACAGAAGCCCCATCCCGGGTCCGGGACGGTGGACAACATCAAAGCTGCCGAAGAACAGCAGGTTGAGCTGCGCGCCTACCTGCAGAAGGCCCGCGAGTATTTCAAGAGGTGCCCCCGCATCCCCGATCCCGAGTCGGGCCCGGTAACCAGCCAGGACTTCAGCTCGGCGCTGAGCCGAACAATTGACGAGCTGCAGCGCGCCGCCGGCAAAGCCAGCGTGGCGCTGCCAGCCCGGGAGAGCAGCGGCGCCGGCTCGTACAGTTTTTCGTTTGCGGCCCAAAGGTATCGGCTGGCTTATGCCCCGGGCAGCCCCGACCAGCTCGCGACGCAATTGGGCGAGGTCAAGACAATCTGCGAGGTTTTGTTCCAGGCAAAGATCAACTCGCTGGAAAGCCTGCGGCGCGAGCGAGTTTCGGAGGACGATCTCAAAGGCCCGCAGAATGATTATTTGCCTGATAAATCGGTGACCAATGAGCTGGCGGTGCTCTCGCCCTATGAAGTGGTGTTTCATGGCTTCAGCTCGGAATTAGCCGCGGTGCTGGCGGGTTTCGCCAGCTCGCCCTACGGTTTGCAGGTGATCTCCATCAACGTCGAGCCCGCCCCGGCGGTGGTTGCCCCCGCCGGGCAACCGGCGCCGTTGGTGTACGGCAGCATGCCCGCGCCAGCGTATACCCCGCCCCCGGTCGAGCCTGCGCCGTCGATGGCGGCCGAGGCGCCCACGTCGTTTGCCGAGCGTTACGAACGCGGCGGCCGTGGGGGTGCCCCGCCTCCGCCTCCGGCGCAAGTGCGCTACATTCAGCCCACGGCCCGGGTGGCCTCGCCGGCCAGCCGGGGACCGGTGCCGCCGGCGCTCAATGAGAGGCAACTGAAGGTCACCTTGATGCTGAACGTGGTGAAACTGCTTGCTCCCAAGTAAAATGGATTTCCTGAAGAAACATTACGAGAAGGTCCTGCTGGGCGTGGTGCTGCTGGGCCTGGCGGTGGCGGTGGCCTTTCTGCCGCTCAAGATTGCCGGCGAGAAACAGACGCTCGAGGAGATGCGCACCAAACTCATCCATCCCGACGTCCAGGAGTTGACCAACCTGAACCTGACCCTGGCGGATAACGCGCTTAAGCGGATGGCCGTCCCCGCGGTGGTGGATTTTTCCGTCCCGAACAAGCTGTTCAACCCGATGATGTGGCAGAAAACGCCCGAAGGGCGGCTCATCAAGGCGGATGCTGTCAGCGTCGGCCCGAATGCCGTGGCCATTACCCGGCTAACCCCCCTCTACTTGAAGTTGACGTTGGACGAGGTGACGGCGACCGATTCGGGATTGCGCTGCAAGATTGGGGTCGAGAACGAGGCCGCGCTGAACCTCAGGGACCGCAAGAAGCAGCGGTATTGCAGGCTTGGCGACAAGAACGACACATTCGTCGTGCGCGACGTGAAAGAGGCGCCGAACAATCCAACCAACGCGACGGTGGTGCTCGAATTGAACGACGGCGGGCAGCGCGTGGAAGTGAGCAGAGACCAGCCGTTCCGGCGCGTCGAGGGCTACACGGTGGATTTGAAGTACGGCCCGGAAAACAAGGTATGGACCGCGCGCCGGGTCGGCGCGCTGCTGGCTTTCGGCGGCGAGGAATACAATATCGTTGCTATCACGGAGGACGAGGTAGTATTGTCCGCCAAGTCAAATTTGAAGAAATGGACCATCAAGAACAGTGCTACTGCCGCCCCCTGAACCGCGTTTGCCTTTTGTTGAACGCATCCGAAATCATGAATAAAGCAGCCATTCTCCCCCTCGCATTGATACTCCTGTTGATCGCCGCCCCGGCCTCGCGGGCGCAGATGCAGCCGCAGGACGCAGCGGTCAACGAAGCGGTTTACCGTCAGGCCAATCGCATCACGTTGCGCCAGAAACTGGCCGATGCCCGGGCCGCGCAGGACCGCCAGGCGCTGCCTTCCGCCGCCAAACTTTACGATGACTCCTGGGAGCTGGTGCAGAAGATCGGGTCCGGCGTGGAGGCGGAGCGGGACCAGGTCGTTGCCGGCCTGGCGGCCGTGCGGCTGGAGCTGGCCCGGGTTGCCCAACGGCGCGGCGATTACAGGGAGGCCCGGACGCAAGTGGATGACGTGTTGCGGGTGGATCCCACAAACGCGGCCGCGGTCGAATTCAAGCGCGGCAACGAGAAACTGCTCGCGGCGCAGCGCGGCTCGATTCCCAGCGAAGAGGTTCGCAGCCAGGTGCCGGCCGTGGTTGAAGAGAGGATCACAGCCAGCACGCTGGTGCATGACGGCAAGCTGCTTTACGAAATGGACAAGCTGGATGAGGCCGAGGCCAAGCTCAAACAGGCCCTCCTGTTGGACAAGCAAAATGAAGCCGCCCTCTACTATCTGAACCTGGTGTCGGAAGCCAAGTTTATCCGGGCCGCAAAAAGGCACGAGGTGACGATGCGGGAGGACATTCGCGCCGTGGAGCAGGCTTGGGCCAACCCGATCAGCCGGGAGAAGCTCCTGGTTCCCAACCCCTACGCCCAGACCAACCTGATCCACACCAGCCAGGGACGCCAGGCCATCATGATTAAGCTCGATCGCATCCGGCTCGACAGTGTGAAGTATGATAATTTGCCGCTGGGAGAAGTCATCATCAACCTCAACGACGAATGCAAGAAACGCGACCCGGAGAAGCGCGGCATCAATTTCCTTATCAACCATGCTGCGGAGGCTGCCAGTACCTCCTCCCAACCGCTGCAACTGGGCCCCGATGGCAATCCTCTCCCCCCCCCCATGCCGGACCAGGTGGACATGAG
>CAZHEW010000499.1:0-2838 GCA_964531815.1 uncultured Verrucomicrobiota bacterium | reverse complement strand
TGCTGCACCTGGCGCGGCAGAAGGGTTGGAAGGCGCAAGTGCTTGATTACCGCAACAGTGGTGATGTCTCCGGCGACAAGGACCGTGTGGTAGGATACACGGCGGTGGCGTTCTATGCGCCGGCGCCGGAGAACGTGTCGGCGCCGGAACGGAAGTTTCTGTTGGAGCTGGCCCGCAAGACCTTGAACAGCGCGACGGCGACCGGCAGTCTGCCCGAAGTCGCCCCCGGTGACGTGCCCCCCAAGCTGCTGGAGAAGAGGGCCTGCTTCGTCACCTTGACCAAGGGCGGCGCGCTGCGGGGCTGCATCGGCCATTTGACCGCCATGGAACCCTTGCACCAGGCGGTAGCCGAGAACGCCCGCAACGCGGCGCTGCGCGACCCCCGTTTCCCGCCCGTCCAGGCCGATGAATTGAGCGAGATCAGGATCGAGATCAGCGTGCTGACCGAGCCGGAGCCGCTGCCGTTCAGCTCGCCGGACGACTTGCTGAGCAAACTGCGCCCGCACGAGGACGGCGTGCTGCTGCACATCGGCTCGCGCACGGCGACGTTCCTGCCGCAGGTCTGGGCGCAGATTCCCGACAAGGTCAAGTTCCTGGAGCACCTCTCGCGGAAGGCCGGCTGCGACGCCTCGGCATGGCGGGGGAAGGATGTTACCGTCTCCATCTATCACGTGGAGTGTTTTGAGGAAGAGCACACCCGTTCCTGACGGCCGGCGGCTGGTGCTCATGGCGGTGGGGGGGCTGGGCGCCTCGTGCGTGATGACGCAACTGGCGCTGATGCGCGAGTTGCTGGGGGTATTCTCCGGAAACGAGATGGTATTGGGGGTGACGCTGGGCTTGTGGCTCCTGCTGATGGGCATCGGCGCGGGGCTGGGGCGCGCGGCCGAGCGTCTGCGCAACCCGCTCACTGCCCTGGCCATAATCCAGATACTGGTGGCAGTGCTGCCGCCGGCGCAGGTGTTCCTGGTGCGGGCGCTGCGCAACGTGGTGTTCATCCGGGGCGCGGCGGTGGGCGTCGCCGAGACGGTGGGGGCGACGTTTGTGCTGCTGTTGCCGTATTGCCTGGCGGCGGGCTTTGGCCTGACGCTGGCCTGTTCGATTCTGTCGCGGAAGGCGGGCGCGGCGGGGATCGGGCGCGGCTACGTGGCCGACAGCCTCGGCAGCATTGTTGGCGGGGTGGTGTTCAGCCTGGTGCTGGTGCGGTTCCTGGACCACATTGCCCTGCTGATCTTTCCCGCGGTGCTGAACCTGGCGCTGGCATGGCTGGTGGGCATGCAGGTTCGAGGTTCCAGGTTCGCCGCTTGCCTGCTTCCCGCCGCGGCGCCGGCGCTGGGCCTGGGCCTGATCGGCGTCACGATCCTAGCTTACCCGGACGGCCTGTCCACCGCCTTGCAGTATCCGCGGCAGCAGGTCGTCACACACGCCAACTCGCCTTACGGCAAGCTCGTCGTGACCCGGTCGGCCGGGCAGTATAATTTCATCGAGAACGGCATTCCGGTCACCTCGACTAGCGACGACCAGCGCGTCGAGGAGACGGTGCACTACGCGATGGCGCAGCGGCCCGGGGCGCGGCGGGTGCTATTGGTGTCCGGCGGCATCTCGGGCACGGCCCGTGAAATCCTCAAGTATGGCGTCGGCGCGGTGGACTACGTGGAGCTGGACCCGCTGATTCTGAAGCTGGGTCAGAAGTTCCTGCCGCAAAACCTGGCCGACAGCCGGATCCGCGTGTTCAACACCGACGGACGGCTCTTCGTGCGGCAGGCGGCGGAGAAGTATGATGTGGCCATCATGGACGTGCCGGCTCCTGCCAGCGCTCAGTTCAACCGCTTCTACACGGCGGAGTATTTCGCTGAGGTCAAAGGGGTGCTGGTCCGGGATGGCGTGGCGTGCTTTGCGCTGGGGCAGTATGAGAATTACGTCAGTCCCGAGCTGACGCGGCTGCTGTCCTCAGCGCGTCTGGCCGCGGGGCAATCGTTCCGCAACGTGCTGGCGATCCCCGGCAGCCGGGTCTTCTTCCTGGCATCGGATGGGCCGCTGTATGCCGACATCGCCGCACGCCTGGAGCAGCACGGCATTCAAACCCGGCTGGTGAACCGCCATTACCTTTCCGCCATGCTGACACCCGACCGGATGCAGGCCATTGCCAACGCCACGGCCCAACCGGCGGCAATGAACCGGGACTTCAGCCCCGTTCTCTACTACTACCACCTGCGCCACTGGCTGAGTCAGTTTGACGTCCGGTTCGGCGTGGTGGAGGCAGCGCTGCTGCTGGGGCTCGGCTTTTACGTGGTGCGGTTGCGCGGCAGCGCGCTGGTGTTGTTTGCCTCGGGCTTTGCCGCTTCCACCCTGGAAGTGGTGTTGCTGCTGGCCTTCCAGATCCTCTGCGGCTCGGTCTATCACCAGGTGGGAATCATAGTGACGGTCTTCATGGCGGGCCTGGCGCTGGGGGCGGCTCTGATGAATCGGCTCTCCGGCTTTGGCAGTCCCCAGACACAGGCCGCCCGCATCAGCCCCCCGAACTGGAGCTTTGGCAGCCTGTCGGCGCTGGCGTTCCTCATTGCGGGCTACGCCGCGCTTCTGCCGCTTCTGTTGCCGCTGCTCAATCGAATGGGCGGCTCGGCGGTGTCGCTGACAATGGTCAAGGGGATCATTGCCCTGCTGACTCTGGTTCTGGCCGTGCTGGTCGGGATGCAGTTCCCGCTGGCCAACCGGCTGGAGTTCGACGGAACCGCCCGCGGGGTCGCGCGCCTGTATGCGGCGGATTTCATCGGCGCCTGCCTGGGCGCGTTGCTGGCCTGCACGCTGCTGATTCCGCTGATTGGCGTGGGCGGCGTTTGC
>CAZHEW010000498.1:0-2847 GCA_964531815.1 uncultured Verrucomicrobiota bacterium | reverse complement strand
TCGGCGCCGTCGAAACACTCTTTGACGCGCAGGATGAGGTCCGGCGCGCCGGCTGAGCTTTGCCAGAAGCCGCCCTTCTGCGAATCGTAGAACTTCGCCACCATGGCGTCGCCCAGGTCGAGGGCGAAATCCAGATGCCTTGGTTCGAGCGTGGCCTCGTAGAGCTCGATCACGCCTCCCAGCATAAAGGCGTAACCTGCGAGCAACTCCACGTTGTCGCGCTCGCCGTCGCGCCAGCGATGGTGGAGCGTCCTGGCGCTCGCGTCCCAGAGCTTTGCCTGCAGGAATGCGAGGTTCTGCTCCGCGGCGGCCCGGTATTTCTCGTCGCCCAGGACCACGCCTCCCCGCGCCATCGCACCGAGCATCAGCCCGTTCCACGAGGCCAGCACCTTGTCGTCGCGCTCGGGGCGGACGCGCTGCGCGCGGGCGGCCGACATCTTGCGCCGGGCCGCGGCAAGCAGGGCTTCTTGCGGGCCGGTGAGATCGGCCTCGACGACGCTCAGCACGTTCTGGTTCGGCAGCGGCTGCGGATGGCTGTGGTCCACGAAGTTGCCCGCCTCGGTGAGGCCGAAATAGCGGGTCGCAGCCGCGAGTTCCTCGGGCGCGAGCAGCTCGCCCAACTCCCGCCGCGTCCAGCAGTAGAACTTGCCCTCGTGCCCTTCGCTGTCGGCGTCCTCGGCGGAGTAGAAGCCGCCGTCCGGATGCGTCATGTCCCGCAGCACGTAATCGAGGATGCCCCGCGCCACCTCCGCGTAGCGCGCCTCACGGCTCACCAGCCAGGCGTCGAGATACAACTGCGCCAACTGCGCGTTGTCGTAGAGCATCTTCTCAAAGTGCGGCACCAGCCACTCGGCATCCACCGAGTAGCGGGCAAAGCCGCCGCCCAACTGATCGTGGATGCCGCCCGCGGCCATCTGATCGCACGTGTGCAGCACCATGCGGACGGCCTCGTCGTCGCCGAACCGCCGGGCGTAGCGCAGCAGAAACTGCGGCCGGCTGGGCTGGGGAAACTTCGGCGCGCCGCCGAACCCGCCATGGCGCGCGTCATAGCTTTCTTTGAGCCGCGCGCCCGCCTCGCGCAGGACATCGGCGCTCAACGCCAGCTCCGAGGGGCGGTCCTCGGCGCTGCTCAATTGATCGAGCTGCGCATGAATGTCGGCTGCCGAATTGACCAGCTCGGCGCGGCGTGTTTCCCATAACTGGTTGATCTGCCGCAGTACCTGCAGAAACCCTGGCCGGCCGGCAGGGTTGTCGCGCGGGAAATAAGTGCCGCCGAAGAAGGGCTTCAAGCCGGGGGTGAGGAACACGTTGAGCGGCCAGCCCCCCTGCCCGGTGGTGGCCTGGACGAAGTTCATGTATATCTTATCCACGTCCGGCCGTTCCTCGCGGTCCACCTTGATGCTGACAAAGTGCTCGTTGAGAAAGGCGGCCACCTGCTCGCTCTCGAAGGACTCGCGTTCCATGACGTGGCACCAATGGCAGGTCGAGTAGCCTATACTCAGGAATATCGGCCGGTCCTCCCGGCGCGCCCAGGCAAAGGCCTCCTCGCCCCACGCATACCAGTTCACCGGGTTATGCTGGTGCTGGAGCAGGTAGGGCGATTTCTCACAGGCCAGCCGGTTTGTGTGTCTGCTCATCCCCGCAACCATAGCCCGACTTGGCGGCGAGCGCAAAAGGAGGCCGCCGGCGGTCCTGACCTTCCGCCTTTCCCTTGGCGGAGACTGTCGCTACGTTCGGGTGACAACTCAATTGGTTATGAAGCGACACACTCTCAATCCCACCGGCCCGGGAAAGCGCATCCAGCCAAAGGCCGGCAAAAACGCCTGGTCTGCGCTCGCCCTTGCGCTCGCGCTGCTGCCGCTGCCCCCCGCCTGGAGCGCCCCGGCGGCCGAGAACCGCGTGGTGCTGGACATCGAGGCCACGAAAGAGAACCCGCGCAATTCCGAGGGCGCCTTTGTGACGCTCAAGTCCGGCCGCATCCTGTTCCTCTACACGCAGTTCTATGGCGGCGGGGCGGACGAAAGCCCGGCCCGGATTGTCTCCGTTTCTTCCGATGATGCCGGCCAGACATGGAACAGCGAGCCGCGGGTGGTGGTCGAGAACACCGGCCACCGGAACGTGATGAGCGTGTCGTTGCTGCGGCTTCAGAGCGGGAAGATCGCGCTGTTCTACCTTATCAAGAACAGTTGGCACGACTGCCGGCCCTGGATGCGGATCTCGACCGATGAAGCCCAAACCTGGTCCGCCCCGACGCTGGTGGTGGATGCGCCCGGCTACTTTGTGCTGAACAACGACCGGGTGATCCAGCACAGCACCGGCCGGCTGATCGCGCCGGTGGCATTCCATCGCGCGCGGCGGTCCGACCCCGGAGATTCTCGATCCTGGGATTCCCGCGCGCTCGATCTTTGGTATCTCTCGGACGACGAGGGGCGGACCTGGCGCGAGGCCAATGACTGGTGGGCCGCGCCCCTGGCCAGCCGGAGCGGCTTGCAGGAACCGGGCGCGGTGGAGTTGGCCGACGGCAGCGTCTTGACCTGGGCGCGGACCGATCTGGGCGCGCAATGGGGCTGCGTTTCGACCAATGCCGGCCTGTCGTGGCCGCCGTTCGCTCCGACTTCCCTTCAGTCACCCGTTTCGCCCGCCAGCATCAAGCGCGTGCCGGGCACCGCCGATTTGCTCGCGGTCTTTAACGACCATTCCGGCGCCTTTCCCTTTCCCAAGGGCAAGCGCACCCCGCTGGTAGCCGCTCTTTCCTCCGACGCGGGCAAGACCTGGCCCTCGCGCAGACTCTTGGAGGATGATCCGAAGGGCATGTACTGCTACACGGCCATCCATTTCGTGGAGGGC
>CAZHEW010000497.1:0-2848 GCA_964531815.1 uncultured Verrucomicrobiota bacterium | reverse complement strand
CGCGCCAGAACAACACCACCATTTCTCCAATGTTCTGAAACATAGCTGGCAGTTAGCCCATCAAACCGCTTGCCTGGGCCTGTGTGCTCAACCTTCGCCCCTTTCTGCTTCCTGCTTTTTGCTTGTTGCTGTGTCCTTCGCTTCGGCCGGCGCTTGAACTTTGCCCCGCTTCAATGAAACATGGAATAGACGCATCTGCTTGCCTTCAGTGCCTGATTGATACTGGAAAAGCCCGAACAGGAGCGAGCATTTTTTGGCGCCGGGCGTCGCCTCGCGCCGGTAGAGGTTCCACAGCAGTGACTGGCTGTTGGCGCCAGTCTGGGCGTTCTTTTCCGCGCGCCAGACCGACCAGAGCGGCGAGTAGTTGCGCTCGATGCTCTTGTTGGCGGGCAGGAACGGTTCGAGCAAAGCCAGGACCTGGAGCCGGCTGTTGCCGCTGAAATCACGGCGGTAGGTGTAGAGCGGCCAGCAGTTGACACGCCGCCGATCGGCCCCCGTTTCGGTGTTCGCCTCGGTCCGGTCCGAGTAAAGGAAGAAACAAATGCGGGTGTGCCGGCGGTCCAGCGGCGGGGAGTGGAGGCGGTTGAACTTGTAGATTGGCCAGAGGTAGAAATCGCTCTCCAGCTTCGCATTATGCGACTGGCTGAAGAACGGCCAAACCCGCGTCGTGGTCTTGCCCGGACCGCGCGCAAACACGATGAACGGCCAGGGGGCGTCCCATTCGCGGTAATTCTTCTCGCGATCATCCACGTGGTTGAAGAACGGCCAAATCACCGTGGTCGAATCCCGGAGCGGCGAGCGGAGAAGGCTGTAGGCGGGAATGGACGTTTGCTGCCACTGCTCATTAGTCGTGCCGATCCCGCTCCGGTTATTGAAGAACAGCGGCCAGAGCACGAAAAAGCTGTCGTGCCCGCCAACCGTGGTGACCTCGTTGAAGCTGTTGGTCCTGGTCGTAACCTCCTTGTGCTCGTTGCCGGCCAGCGGCCAGAACTGCCAGCCGCGCAGCCCGTCTCCATGGCGCAGATGGAAGAAAGGCACCAGGTAGTTATCCGTCACCACATCCCGCTTCCGCGTCTGGCTGTAAAGCGGAAACATGACGAAGAAGACCTCGTCTCGGAACAGCCGGTGCCGCAGGTGGCCATAGAACGGAACCACCGCGGTATAATTCTGGTCCGGATCCGAAGAACGCTGCTGGAAATAGAGGGGGAACAGGGTAAATCGGTCCCGGACGGTCTCCTCCTGCGTCGGGCCGCCGGCGAGGCTCAGGATCTGGAAGAACTGCCACCGGTACTGCTCGCCGCTGCGGGCATACGTCATCACCGGGTAGAGGAAATCCAACTCCCTGGTTTCCACCTCCGGATCGCGCGCGTAAGACAGGACCGGCGGCACCGCCCAGATTCGCCCGCTCTCCTTCCGCTCCGCGTAATAGAACGGGCCCGCCGCCTCCGTGCGTTCGCCGGGTGTCAGCGTCAGCTTGAACTCGTCAAACAACAGGCCGATATCTGGCGACTCCGCCCGCGCGCCCAACGAAAACACGCCGGCCGCCAGGGCCAGCCCCAGGCGGACAAGCCAGGCTCCGGCACCGCCGGGTGCCCAAACGCCCCCCTTGCGCCGCAGATGCTTCGTGGCGAGGGGCAATTCGTGAGCGCGTCTCATTGCTCAGGCGAGGCTAGAACAGTTGGCGCGGGCGTCAAGGGCCGCTTTAGCCTGACCGCAGGCCGCGAGGTCCAGCCGGCTGACTATGGCATGAATGGTCCCATCACTCCTTGCAGCAGCACCAGGCAGGATTCCTGGATCAGCCAGGCGGCGAAAACCAGCCACATCGCCCGCCAGAATGGCACGCTGGCAAGCCGGCCCAGGCCCACCGAGAGCACGCAGACCAACCATAGGGCGAACACATTGGCCGCCCCCAGCAACAGGTAGCTCTTGCGGCTGGGGTCGAAGTCGCTGACCGCCAGCGCCAGGCCTTGCGCGGCAAACAGCTTGGGCAGGTTGACCATCAACAGCAGCAACACGGCTGAGCCCAGCACACTGACCATCAAGGCCAGCCCCGCCACTTCGAGCGTCTTGATGTAGCCAAAGCGGGCCTTCAAGAAAATTCGCCCGAGCAGCCACAACACCAGCGCCCACCAGAACACGCGCACGACGCCGAACCCGGCCGCCATCACGCCGCCCAGAGTCTTGAGTATGGCCGGCTGGGCGATTGCCCGCGTGACGGCCAGGGCGCGATCGGCCTCCGCCCGCTTCACTTTGCCCGCCTTGACCTGCTGGTCCAGCGCTTTGGCCTGCTCCTCAATCCGCTCGTTCATCTGCCGCTGCAGGGCTGGCTGGGACACAACTGCCAGCACGGTGAACACGCCCACCACTCCCAACAACAGAGCCGGCACGAGCCAATTCCAGACGGAAACGCGGCTGGCCTTGACTTCCTCGAACACCTCGCCCGGAATGGCAAAGACGTTCAGCAGCCGCGCCGCAAGCGACATCGCGGACGGCGGCGGAGCATCCGGCGGGGATTCCGGAAGCGGCAGAGGCTCTTCCATAAAGCGTAGTCCGAATCAAGCGTGGCCCAACAGGCCACCCGGCGAGAATGAACGAACCGCAACCCGTTGTCCAGCCAGCAGCCTGTCGCGCTGGCGTCCCCCTTGCCATCCGGCACCCCTACTGCAGCAGCGCCTTGATTTGCGCCGCGTCACTCGTCGGCGGCTGGCAGGCAGTACCGGTGCAGAGGTAAACCACGGGGCGGCCCCTGGCGGGCAGGGTCTTTGCGAACGGTTCGACGGCGCCGGTGTTGCCGAGCACGACCTTGTTGGGCTGATAGACGGAGTGAATCGCCCGCAGCAAGGCGCGG
>CAZHEW010000496.1:0-2851 GCA_964531815.1 uncultured Verrucomicrobiota bacterium | reverse complement strand
ATTATTCTGAGCCATCGCCTGCCGCACACGTCCATCCACGTCAGCCGCGATGACGCAAAAGCCTGGCAGGGGCCGTATGAGATTGATTCGTGCAACGGCGCGTATCCGGCCACCGTCGAGTTGAAAGACCATAGCATCCTCATCATCTATTACACCGAAGGTGGAGGCAGCGCCATTCGCGCCCGTCGATTCAATCTCACATCGAACGGCATCGCGTTTCTCCCTCTATAAGGAACCAAGATTATGAGATTCCTTGCGATAGGTCTCTCCCGCCATAGCTGCGCATCCGTACGCGCACTGTTGACAACTGGATGAAGAAGAGGCGGATCACACAGCCGGTTGCCCAGCAGCAGTTCCGCCACCTTGGCCCAGGGCACCCCCCGCGCTGACACTGCTCCAATTAAGTTGTATTGCGTTCGCCCAGATGCAGCACCGTCCGTTGCACCACCCGCTTGCAGCTGCCCCGAAGACTGTCAGCGAGGCTGTCGTAAGCGTGGCGCTCGCCGCCCTTGAATCGTTCGTGCGCCTTCAGAAACATGCCGCCAGTCTGACACTCCAGCGCACCCTCTGTCCGCCGGCTAGGTCTTCCCACGCGTCTCGGCGTGTCCAATTGCTCCACAATCCCCGACAAATCACTGCCTGGCGTGCCGAAGAATGTCGAATTACCTCGAAATCCGCGCGAGTCGGGCTAGCCTTGGCGCATGGCCGCATTGCGAATCGTCTTCATGGGCACGGCGAAGTTGTCGTGCGACAGCCTGAGGGGGCTCCTGGAATTGCCAGACTTCCAGGTGGCAGCAGTCGTCACTCAACCGGATCGTCCCAAGGGGCGGGACCTCAAGCTGCAACCGTCGCCGGTGAAAGAGTTGGGCTTGCAGGCAAAGCTGGATGTGCTGCAACCCGAGCGGGTGCGCGGCGAAGCGTTTCTGAAGGAGCTGTGCAGGCTGCGGCCGGAGTTGATCGTCGTGGTGGCCTATGGCCAAATACTCCCGCCGGACATCCTGAACCTGCCGCGGTTCGGCTGCCTCAATGTTCACACTTCCCTGCTGCCCCGGTATCGCGGCGCCGCGCCGATCCAGTGGGCGATCCTCAACGGCGATGCGGAAACGGGGGTCACGATCATGAAAATGGATGCGGGCTTGGATACCGGCGGCATTCTAACACAGGCCAGGACGCCGATTCGGCAGGAGGACACCGCCGAGACCCTGCACGGTCGCCTCGCCCGGATCGGCGCGGAGTTGCTGGCACGGACCATACCGGACTACGTTGCGGGCCGGATTGCCCCGCAGGACCAACCTGTGGAAGGTGTCAGCTATGCCCCCAAGATTAAGAAGCAGGACGGCTGTATAGACTGGAACCAGCCGGCGCTCACGATTTGGAACCGGGTGCGGGGCCTGGTGCCCTGGCCCGGGGCGTTCAGCTTTTTGCCCAGCCGATCCCAGCCGCTCATGCTCAAGATCTGGCGGGCAGAGATCGTGGATTGTTCGGGCCCGCCCGGCGAGTTGTTGCGAGCCGACAAGAGCGGCATTGTGGTAGGGTGCGGCGATATGGCGCTGCGGATCCTGATGTTGCAGCGTGAGGGGGGGCGACGCCTGGAAGCGCAGCCCTTCCTGGCAGGACACCCATTGCAGGCCGGCCAAAAGCTGGGCTGAGGCTGTGCTGTCGTTCCAGCTTTATGCTCCTCCTCGCGGCCAAAAACGAATCCAGAAGCGCTGGGGAGATTCAATCAGGATTTCGCGCAGGAGCTCCTCCATGCTGACGGCTTCGGGTTCGTGGAGCCGGCGGGCGAGGGCCAAGGTGAGCGTAAAAGCGAGGGCGGCCGCGGCGAAGAAGACGGTGTAGCGGTTCCATGCCAGGCCGAGCCAGACTGGGGATCGGGCGCCGACGGCGTCAATGAGCAATCCCCAGCCGATAGGGGCCAGGCCGAGGGTGACGTTGCCGATGGTGGAGTAAATGGCGAAAAAGTGGTTGCGGCCCATGACCGGGATGATGGCCATGGCAAGGCGGGTATTGGCCATCTGGATGAGCGCGGCCAGCAGTCCCATCAGGAACTGGAGCACAAGGATGCCGACCAGATTCACCTGGAAGACGCCGCCAGACAGGGAAATCCACCCCCCAAGCACAGCCACCCAGCCGGCAAAGCAGAAGGTCAGCACGGGTTTGCTGCCAAGGTGGTCCAGCCGCGAGCCGAGCAGCCAGAGGCTGCTGAGGCCGCCCAGAAAGGCACTGGAGTTGACGAGGAGTATCTGGCCCTCGGACAAGGTGGTCTGGGTCTTAAGGAAAGCGACGACAAAGGCGGTCAGTCCGCCATAGGCCACCGAGTAGCCCACCAGAGTGCAAAGGAGCTTCTTGAACGGGGCGTAGCGAATCATCTCCAGCCAGGGCACGCGGCCTTTGGAGGCGCGCGTTTCCTCTGGCATCTCGGCGTCGGGGATGCGGTTGAGGAAGGTGAGGCTGACGGCGCCCATGATGGCGCTGAAAGCGAAAAGGACGGCGAACTGCCACGAGCGCGTCTGGCCGCTGAGGCAGGCGCCGGCGATCAGGAAGGTGATGAGGCTGGCGCAGCTCTGGACGGCGGAATCCCGGGCGAGATACTTCCCGCGCAACGGGGCTGGGACCAGGGCGGTAATCCACGGCAGCCAGGCGCAACTGGAGATGCCGCGCGAGAGGTTGAAGCCGAACAGCAGCATGAGCAGCAGCGCGAGCCGGGTCTCCGGCTTGAGGAAGAAGCCGGTCAACGGCACCAGGGCCATGGCGAAGATGAACATGACGCGCGTGCCCCACCCCGCATAAACGAAGCGTTTGAAGCCCAGCCGGGGGATGTGGCTGGCGGCGGGGATTTGGAAGATGACCA
>CAZHEW010000495.1:0-2856 GCA_964531815.1 uncultured Verrucomicrobiota bacterium | reverse complement strand
TAACAACCACTCTAGGTCTCATATCATTCATCGCATGATCGCGTTCAAGCTCTGCTGCCAGCGTATGAGTTGCGCGCCGCCACGCCTATTGTTTTCGGCGCTTTTTTGACGGTTTTGCCCTGCCCGGCCGCCGGCGCAGGAAAGCTGGCAATTCCTCGAAATGAACGAGGATTAGCGCCTCCTTTCGCCGGCTCCCGCTTCGCGAAACCGCGCAATACCCGCATCCGGCAAGGGGCCAGGTCGGCAGCGCAGGCCATGTAACAAGTGGCCCAAAGCGGGCCGCCTGTGGCAGCTTTTCAAGCTCTGCCAGCCTGTCTGACCTTGCCCCCACCGTCCCAATACCGTCCCTACACCGTAGTACCTCTAACCCCGGGTTAGAGGTACTACGGTGTAGGGACGGGGAGGCGACGGTGCGCCTGCCACCCCATGGCGGGCTGTGGCAGGGCGTTGAAACTGCTGTCGGGAGGCGTCAACGCCACACCGTAGTTGCACAACCGCTTCCCCAGCGCCTATGGCCCGGAAAAGCCCGCTAAAGAACTGCGATGCACACCGGCGTGGACGCTTTACTTCGTTGCGGGTTCTGGCCGGAAAACGTAAGAATCGGACTGGAAAACACTGGCCGAGACAGTCGGGTAACTATCAGTCTATAGCCCAGTATATCGCCATGTACGTTAGCATTGCCGTTTCAGCATGTTACTCGCCGCCAGTGGGCAGCGCCGCGGCAGGCGCCAACGGATTCCCCCTCCCGGACAGAAGTCCCAATGGGGTGCTCTTAATATGAAAAAGCAGGAGTTGAGAATGACAGGCAAGCGGGTGCTCGTGACCGGTTCGGGAACGGGCATCGGACGCGAGATTGCCCTGGAGTTTGCCCGCCAGGGGGCGGATGTCGTCGTGCATTATGCGCACGATGAAAAGGGTGCGCGGGCTGCCGTGAAGGAGATCGTCGCCATGGGCAGACGGGCAAAGGCATTCAAGGCCAACTTCGACCGGGTGGACGAGGCGGTGCGGCTTGGCGGCAAGGCCATCGCGTTTCTGGGCGGCCTCGATTGCCTGGTCAACAACTCGGGCATCACCTTCAACAAGCCGTTCCTCGAGGTGACGCCGGCGCAGTTTGACCGGCTCTACCACGTGAACATGCGTGCGCAGTTCTTCCTGACGCAGCGCGTCGTGCGGGACATGCTCACCCGCGCCGGGGGTGCGATCTGCAATATCACGTCCATTCACGGCGTGTCCGGCGCGCCCGAGCACAGCGTGTATGCCGGCACGAAAGGCGCCATCATCGCTTACACGCGGTCGCTTGCGGTGGAACTGGCGCACAAGGGGATTCGCCTCAACGCCATTGCGCCCGGCTGGGTGACGGTGGAGAACTATTACAAGGTGCTGCCGGGTTTCAATGAAGCCGCCGCCGCCAAAGACGCCGCGGCGAAGGTGCCGCTGGGCCGCTCCGGCCTGAAGGTTGATATTGCCAGGATCGCCGTGTTCCTCTGTTCGGAGGAGGCGGCTTACATCGTCGGCCAGACGATTGTGGCCGATGGCGGCACGACGGCGCTGATGTCGCTGATCTCGGACTTCCGGAGCCGATCCACGGCGAAGTTTGGCGCCGGCTACGTGCCGGGCGCCTAGGCGTCGAACCGACTGCATCCTCAGACTTCAAACCCTTATGAATACGACCTCTCTCCTTGGCATCCTGGCCGTGGCCTTCGCGGGCCTGGTCATCGGCAGCGGCGCCTGGCCCATGAAGCTGATGAAGAAGTTCCAGTTCGAGCACTGGTGGTTCATCGGCATGCTGACGGGCCTGATTGTCATTCCCTGGCTGGTGACGCTGGCGTTTTGCCCCAATGCCTTCGCGGCTTACGGCAGTGTTCCGTTGAAGACTCTGATCACCGCCAATCTGTGGGCGGCCGGCTGGGGGGTGGCGAATATCCTGTGCGGGCTCTGCTTCGTGCGCATCGGCATGGCGCTGACCGGCGCCATCCTCACGGGCCTGGGCGTGTCAATCGGCGTGACGCTGCCCATGATTGTCAAAGGCTCCGGCTTGTTCAAGGATGCGGCCGGCCTGACTTCGCCGGCCGGCCTGACCGTGCTGGGGGGAGTCGCGGTAATGCTGGTGGGCGTGATCTTTGCCGCGCTGGCAGGGTTTGGCCGTGATCGCGCCTTGCAGAAGCAGGAACAGCGCTCCGGCAGCTTCTTCGGGGGGCTGATCATGACCATCATTGCCGGGGTGCTGTCCTGCGGCATGAGCCTCTCTTTCGTGTATGGACAGGGGCCGATCGTCGAGGCCATGAAGAACCAGGGCGCCAGCGATCTGCCCGCGACCTTTGCCGTCTGGGCTGTCGGCCTGTTGGGGGGCTCGTTGCTGAATGTCCTCTATCCCGCCTACCTCATGACCAGGAAGAAGTCCTGGGGCGTGCTGGGGGAGAGCTGGAAGGAACTGGTGTTGGCGACGATCATCGGGCTGAACATGGCCATCGGGGTGGTGCTGATGGGCAAAGGCATGGTGATGCTTGGCGCGCTGGGCGCTTCCGTAGGCTTCGGCATCCAGCAGGCCTCGCAAATGCTTGGGGGACAGGGAGTGGGCTTTATTAGCGGCGAATGGAAAGGGGTTTTCGGACAGCCGCGGCACCAAATGTACGCGGCGATCGCGGTGCTGATCATCGCGGCCCTCATCATGGCCTTTGGCAACTCGCTCTCGAAGGTCTGAACCTCGCTGACCATGAAAACGCTCATAAGGGTTCTCGAGAAGGCCGGCAAACCGACCCGGATCTTCAACAGCCCGGACGGCACGCGCGTGCTCGTCCTGCCGTATGGCGGTCGGGTGCTGGGGCTCTTCGCGCCGCGGTGCGGGCAGAACTTCTA
>CAZHEW010000494.1:0-2860 GCA_964531815.1 uncultured Verrucomicrobiota bacterium | reverse complement strand
GAGAACAAACATGGACCGGCCCGCCAGGCTGCCGCTAAGGTTCTCATGTCGCTCGTCCCTTCCCGGCGCGTTGCCGTGCCGCCCTTGCTCCGGATGGTTCGAGATCATGACCCCGATTCCCGCCGCCAGGCAATCCAAACGCTCGCCGCCGTTCGTGCCACGGACCAAGCCAGCCTCGGCGCAATTGTTGTCGCGCTCCAGGATGCATCCCCGGATGTGCGCCTGGCTGCAGCCAACGCGCTCGGTCAATTAAGCTGGAAAACCCAGACCGCGGTGCCGGCGCTGACCACGGCCCTCGGCGACGAGTCGGCCGAGATTCGTAAGGCAGCCGCGCAGAGCTTGGGCCGTATCGGACTGCCGGCCAAATCCGCGGTCGCTGAGCTGATCCGGCTGGCTCAGGATGCCGACCAATCCGTTTGCGCTGCCGCCGCTGAGGCGCTGCAGAGGATCGAGCCGCTGGCGATTCCAAACACAGTTGGCGGCACCAATCAGTGAAGGACCATTAGGTCTGAGGTGTCAGTGCCGTAACGCGCCGCTGCCGCAGTCGGGCCAAATCCAGATCTGGATGCGCCCCGGCGCGGCCTCCAGGCGGCAGCCTGGCATTGACAGCTTCGGTGTCCGCACTCATTTTGAGTGTTGATGGTTGAACAGACGGCCCAGATTGTCTCCAATGAGCGCGATACCGACCTATACTTCCGGGTGGTGGTGCGTGCCCCGCAGATTGCGCCCCTGGTGCAGCCGGGCCAATTCGTTCACGTCCGGATTCTGCCGCTGAAGCAGGCGTTGCTGCGGCGGCCATTTAGCGTTTTCCAGGTGTCGGACGGCACATTGTCCCTTCTCTACAAGACCGTCGGTCAGGGCACCGAAGTGCTGTCGCGAATGCGCCCCGGCGAGGAGCTTAGCCTCATCGGCCCGCTCGGCCACGGGTTCACCGTGCCGCGTCCCGGCGGCGAGGTTCCGCTGCTGGTCGCCGGCGGCTACGGCATGGCCGCTCTCTTTCTGCTGGCGCAGCGCTCGCCCCAAAAGGGCATTGTATTCGTCGGCGGACGGCGGCGTGTTGACATTCTGTGCGAAACGGAATTCCGCGCGCTGGGCTGGGAGGTGCGCGTGACCACGGAGGATGGGAGCCACGGCCAAAAGGGCGTTGTGACGGAGGCGTTGCTCGCCGAGCTCAAGCGGCGCGCGCCGGGACGGAAGCTGTTCGCCTGCGGCCCGACCCCGATGCTGAAGGCCGTCGGCCAGCTTGCGGCGGAGCACAACCTGCCGGCCGAGCTATCGCTCGACCAGCACATGGGGTGCGGCATCGGCGTGTGCCTGACGTGCGTGGTTCCCGTCAAGACGGCCGGTGGTTGGGAATACCAGCGGACCTGTACTGAGGGACCGGTCTTTGATTTCCGGCGGATCGCCTGGGAGGAGGCCGGATGAACCTGTCCGTCAGAATAGGCGGCCTGACGCTGCAAAACCCGGTAACCGTAGCCTCGGGCACCTTTGGCTACGGCGTCGAATACTCGCAGCTCGTTGATTTGAACCAGCTCGGCGCGGTCGTCGTCAAGGGTATCCGGCTGGAGCCCGTCCGAGGCAACCCGACGCCGCGTACGGTCGAAGTCACCAGCGGCCTGATCAACGCCATCGGTTTGCAGGGGCCCGGTGTGGACGGTTTCATCCGCAGCTACTGGCCGTTCCTGAGGCAGTTGAAAGTGCCTGCGATCATTAACATCTGGGGTGTTACCGTCGAGGAATACGCGGAAGTGGCTCGGCGCCTTGATGCCCTCGGCGGCGTTGGGGCTTTGGAATTGAATGTCTCCTGCCCGAACATCAAGGAGGGTGGCGCGCAATTCGGCACAGACCCTCGACTCCTCAGCCAGGTCGTGGCCGCGTGCCGGAAAGTGACGCGGCTGCCGTTGATCACCAAGCTAAGTCCGAACGTGGTTAGCATCGTTCCTTATGCCCAGGCCGCGGAAGCTGCCGGCAGCGACGCCCTGTCCATCATGAATAGCTACCCGGCTATGGCCATTGATGTCGAGACCCGCCGCCCCGCCCTGGCCAACGTAACCGGCGGCCTGACGGGGCCTTGCATCAAGCCCATCGCCCTCAAGCTGGTCTGGGAGGCCGCGAAGGCAGTGAAGATCCCGATCATAGGCATGGGGGGCATCCAAAGCGCTGCCGATGCCATCGAGTTTATTATGGCCGGCGCCACCGCCGTGGCCGTCGGCACGGCGAACTTCTACGAGCCGCAAACACCCCTGCAAGTCATCGCCGGTCTCCGCCAGTTCATGCTCCAGGAGGGCATCGAGGACGTGCGTCGGCTAATCGGCAGCGTCCAGACAGGCAAATGAACCGGCCAGGGGACAAGGATTTGCGGGAACTGCTCCCGTTCCGGTCCATTACCTCCCCATCGCCTCACCGTAGCACCTCTACCGTAGCATCTCTAACCCGGGGAGGTGCTACGGCGAGGGAATGGTGAGATCAGGGTGTGGGGCGGGTGAAGCGAAAGAGCGAAAGTGCGGCGCGGAAGTGCTGTTGCCAATTCGCGGGACGGAATGGGCTTCCGCATGCCTTCTATGTTTGGGACGTTGCCAAAAAAAAGATTGCATAAAGTGTTGACGAGGTGGCGGTTTTTGCTAAAAATGCTACCAAGATTGTGAGAAGTCCGTTTAGATTAATGAGCAGAGTATAGTGTACACAAAGCAAACGCGCGACTTTATTAGCGTATTGAACCATTAATAGAAAGAGAAACACATGAGCCAAATGACTAAGACAACACAAACTCCTGAATCTAGTGTATTCAGACTGTCCGTTCCGTGCCGATTGGTCCTGCTGCTGATGGGATTTGTTTTCCTGTTGTGGGCAGCGCCTCAAG
>CAZHEW010000493.1:0-2870 GCA_964531815.1 uncultured Verrucomicrobiota bacterium | reverse complement strand
CGCGTCCGGACCTGGAGCTTTTCGTAAATGCGGCGGATATAGGTGTGGACCGTTTCGTAGCTGATGCCCAGTTTGTCCGCGATTTCCTTGTAAAGAAAACCCTTGCTCAGGCAGTCGAGTACTTCCTGCTCGCGCTGGGACAAGTTCTCGGTCGGCTGGCTGGAAGGCCCGGCCCGCTGGAAAGACTGAGTTACCTTGCGCGCGATGTGGGTCGTCATTGGCGAACCGCCGCGCTGCACCTCCCGAATTGCCTCCAGTAATTCCGCGCTCTTGGTGCGCTTGAGCAGGTAGCCCGCCGCGCCCGCAGCCAGCGCGTTGAAGATATTATCTGTGTCCTCATACACGGTGAGCATCACCGCCTGGATCTTCGGCGCCAGTTGCTTCAACTGCCGGACGCACTCCACCCCATTGATGCCCGGGAGGTTGATGTCCATAAGCACCACCTCCGGGTCATCCTTAAGAAGGCCCGCAAGCGCCGCCTCGGCGGTGGCGTAATGGCTCACACACTTGAAACCTTCGGCCCGGCTGATCACGCGCGCCAGTGTGCCGCGGAGTTGATCGTTGTCCTCTACGATGGCTACTGTGATTGGCATAGTGTCAGGTTGGCTCGGCAGACTTCACTTGTGCCCGTTGTCCAGCGGGACCATCAGGCGAACCACGGCCCCGCCTTCGGGGGCGGACTCGATCGAGAAACTGCCGCCGATATCTTCCATTCGCTTGCGCATATTGCGCAGACCATTCCGTGTTTGGGCCGCCTTGGAGTCCATGCCCGCCAGGCCCCGCCCATTATCCCACACCTCGAGGCTCAAGCGCCCGTCCCGGAGGCGTATGCGGATCTCAGCCGCGGTGGCCTGTGCATGGCGAACCACGTTGGTGATGGCTTCCTTCGCTGCGAGAAACAGGTTGTGCCGAACCTCCGGGGTGATGGGGATTGAGGGCAATTCCGGCGGCGCTTCCAGGCGGTACTTCACCCCCGCCACCGACAGGTAGTCCTGGGCATATTTGCAGACATACGTGATCAACCCATCCAGCGTGTCGTTCGACGGATTGACCGTCCAGACAATTTCATCCAGTGCCCGCGTGGTTTCCAGGGCGGTCTGCCCGATCTGCCGGGCGTGCGCCTCGACCTCGGCCGGCTGGTTCCTGTCCTCCTCCACCAACTCGCCCAACAGGGAAATCCGCGTCAGGCTCGCCCCGAGCTGGTCGTGAATGTCGCGCGCAATCCGCGCCCGTTCCTTCTCCAAGGCCTCCTTCTGACGCAACACCGCCAATTGGCGCTGGAGCCGCTGCGTGGACACGTAGTGGACGGCCCCGACCACCAGCCCCAGCAGAACAATGCCGCTGAGGCTGATAAACCACCACTTCTGCCAGAACGGCGGCAGCACCGTGACCGCCAGCGTGGCGGTCGCCTCGCTCCAGACATCATCTTCGTTGCACGCCTTCACCTGGAACCGGTACTGACCTGGCGGCAATTTGGGATAGAGCGCCTCGCGGACGTTGCCCGGTCTCTCCGTCCAACCTGTCTCATACCCTTCCAACTGGTACTTGAACCGGCCTTTCTCCGGCGCCGCCAGGTTCAGGCTCGCATAACGAACGGTAAGCGTTTCCTTGCCCGGCGGCACGGTCACCGTCGCCGGCGCCGCCGCGCGCAGCGTGTCGGGATTCTGCAACTGATTGTCAATCAGGACCGCCTCGATGATCACTGGCGGTGGATTTGTGTTCAGATCCAGGCGTGACGGGTCCAGCGACGCCAACCCCTGAATGGTCGGGAACCAAAGCGTGCCGTCGCGCCCGCGCAAAGCGCCCGGCATGGAACCCGATGTGCATTCAGTCGCCGGGAGGCCGTCCGCCTCGCCGTAAACCCGGCACGAAACAGTCGTTCTCTTGCCGTCGGCGAAGGCATTCAGTTCATCCTTCCTCAGTCGCATCAGGCCCGCGTTGGAACCGATCCACAGGCTGCCACGTCCGTCCTCCAGCACGTAACCAAGGCTGTTGCTGGCCAGCCCTTCCTTCTTCGAATACCGCGTCCATTTCCCATGGTGGAACCGTGCCAGGCCGCCGGAAGTTGCCACCCACAGCACTCCATCGCTATCCACGTGGAGAGCCGAAATGCTGTTACCTGGCAGACCGTTTGTCCTCGTGAAACACGTGAACCGGCCATCGCGCAGCCGATTCAGGCCGCCCCCCTCGGTCCCGATCCAGAGGGTCCCCTCCCGATCCTCCGCAATGGCCCGCACATCATCGGCCGAAAGCCCATCGCGGGTGGTAAAGAGCTTCAAATCCTCGAATCGCAGCAAACCGCCCTGCGTGCCCAGCCACAGGCCCCCGTCCCGGCCCTGGAAGATGGCCGAAACTCTTCTATCAACGGCTTCCGGCAGGCGCAGGGGCACAAACCGCCCATACTCCAATTGAAACAAGTGCGGCCTGAGCGCGCCCCAGGTGCCGGCCAAAGTCCAGTTCCCGCCCAGCGCCCCGCGGTTCAGCCCCACAAACACCGCCTTCACATCCAACAAAGTGTCGGGATTCACATCAAGCCCCGATGAGTCCGAAATGAGCCGAAACTGCTGCGTGGCATTTGTGCGCCAGTGGTAAATCCGATTCCCGTTGCAGCCGGCCCACACCCCGCCCTGGTCGTCTTCGCAGACCGATTGCACCACCGCCCCCCGCGAGGCTTCCTTCACTTCAAAGCGCTTGCGCCTCACCCGGTTCAATCCCCCGCCATTGCTTCCCACCCAGAGTGAGCCCTCGCGATCCACCGTCAATGACAAGACGGAATTGTGGGACAGCCCCTCCTCGATCGAGATGCGCGTAGCCTTGCCCGCGGCGTCGAACCAATACACGCCGTCGCCATAGGTGCCGACCACCAGGTT
>CAZHEW010000492.1:0-2877 GCA_964531815.1 uncultured Verrucomicrobiota bacterium | reverse complement strand
GTTAAGCCTTCTGCACCAGTTCCGCCCGCTTGTCAATGAGCTGGGCCGCGATGCTCACCGCGATCTCCAGCGGACTCTGCGAGCGGATCTTTACCCCCACGGGGCAAGCTACACGCGCCAGCTCCTCGGGCGTTGCCAGCTTCTCCTGAGTGAAATGCTCGAACATGGCGCGCGCCTTCCGCACGCTGCCGATCATTCCCAGGAACAGGAACGGCCGGTGAATCCAAGCCTCGAGCACCCTCCCGTCGTGACGGTGCCCGCGCGTGACGATCAGCCCGAAGCACGGGGCCGATGGCAGCGGCATTGCCAGCAACTTATCCCATACGTCGGCTTGCAGCTCGACCTCAGATGTGAAAAACCGGTTATTGGCCAGCGCCGGCCGATCGTCGAATACCGTGACGCTGAAATCCAGCCCCAGCGCCAGCGGCGCGACTGCCTGAGCGATGTGCCCCGCCCCGGCAATCCACAGCGCGCAGGGTGCCGTGATTGTCTCCTGGTAAAGCCACTCTGACGGAACGTTGCTCCGCGCAACCGTGATTGAGTAATCACTCCGCACCCCCCATGCTATCGTCTGCTTCCTCTCTACCAGTTCGGCCCAGAAACCCTCCCCTGCCCTTTGCGCATCCGGCAGGATCACGCCGGACACTCTCCCCCCGCACAACAGGCCGTCGTCCCACCCATAATCGTGATCGAGCACCAGATGGAACGTTGCCCCCTGCCCTGCACGCAGCGACTGGACGGCTCGCTTCTGTATCTCCGCCTCCAGACAACCGCCGCCGAGAGTACCCTTGATGCGCCCGTCGGCATAGAACAACGCCTTGGCGCCAACCTTCTGGGGACTGGACCCCGCCACGCCCGTGATAATGCCGAGCGCCACAGGTTCGCCGCTGCGCGCGGCCTCCGCCAGGACCTCAAAGACACTGTTTCGCATGAGCCGACCGATGGCAATATACGCCGCCGCCGGTCAGGTCAAGCAAACAGCCGCTTTCCTGCAGGAAGTCTTAGCGTATGGTAAGCGCGGCATCCTTGAAATTCGAGCGAGGAACCTCGAGTTCCCGGTCTGGCTTCCCCCCAAGAGGCGCCGGGTAAGCACGAAAACCAAACGGCTCGCCTGCCTACAGACGGCCTATCGCTGTCAAAATGCCGTGCAGCAGCGCGTGCGGATTGGGCGGACAACCGGGGATGTACACGTCCACAGGGACGACCTTGTCCACGCCACCCAGGCTGGCGTAATTCCGGCCAAAGATGCCGCCGCTGCATCCGCAGGCGCCCACCGCCACCACCAAGCGTGGAGCGGGGGTCGCTTCGTAGGTCTTCCGCAAGGCCAGTTCCATGTTCCGGGAAACCGGGCCGGTTACCAGCAGCATGTCGGCATGGCGCGGCGAAGCAACGAAGTGAATACCAAACCGTTCGATGTCATAGACCGGGCTGTTCAGCCCCCCCACCTCCACCTCGCATCCATTGCACGAGCCGGCATCTACTTCCCGAATATGCAGGGAGCGGCCGAGCAACTTGTCTATGCGCGCCTTCAACTGTGCGCCGAGGGAGTCAAGTGTTGACGGTTGAGCATCCAGGGTTGAGGGAGGGCCGGCCAGCAGGCCCTGTTGCGCGCCGTTGGGAGCCAACCGATACCGGGCGGTGGTAACAAGTGCCGCTCTGCGCCTTGTCGCCAACTCGCAAAAACTACTCATGCGAATGGCCGAGTCGGCCTCCGCGCAGAGGCCGCAGAAGATGCACTTGGACAGGTCCAGCGTTACGCTGCGCGTGCCATTCTCATCCGCGAATGACAAGGCCCCGGTCGGGCACGCCGCGACGGCAGTCCGCACGTCCTTCCAGTTGGGGAAGTCAATCTCCGGCCGCCCGCGCGACTGGCTGCACACCTGAGCGGGAGTCTCCGGGTAGTCGGTGGTGACGACGCCGGTAGCCAGGCTTTTGCGGAGAATGTCAAACATGGGTAATGCGCAATGGTCAGCGGTCGGTGCCCGAATAGGACAGGTTGAAGCTCTTGTTCACCACCGGGAAGTCCGGAATGATGTTGCCCAGGATAGCCTCGCTCAGCGCGGGCCAGTTCTGCAACGAGGGGTCCTTAACCTTGCAGCGGGCCAGGCGATTGCCCGGAGCCGTCCGAATCCAGTGGAAGATCTCCCCGCGCCAGCCTTCGACGTAGCCCAGGGCGACGGTATCGGGAGGCAGCACCGGCATGCTCGCCCGAATCGTGCCTGGCGGCAATGCGGACGTGAGCTGCTCGATGACAGCGAACGATTGTTGCACTTCGTCTATGCGGACCTGCATGCGCCGCAGCACGTCGCCCTCCTTATAGACCGGCACTGTGAATTTCACCTCACCGTAGGCCGCGTGAGGGAAGTCGCGACGCATGTCGTGGTCGAACCCCGAGGCGCGACCGGCCAACCCGACAACGCCCAGGTCGCGAGCCGTCTCCGATTTGAGGATCCCGGTGGTTTCAAGGCGGTCGCGCGTCGAGGAGGAATCGCGGATCAAGGCGACCAGCGACTCAAACTCCGGCCGTAGCCAGATCACAAGCTGGCGGATGGCCTCGATTTGAAAGGAGCCCCAGTCGTAACGGACGCCGCCGAGGGCAGCCATGCCGCGCAGAAGCCGGCTCCCGGTAAGCTGTTCGTTCAGGCGCAGGACGCGTTCCTTGAGCCGCATGGCGTGCGTATTGGCCACCACGAAGGCCACATCGGTCACGATGGCACCAATGTCGCCGATATGATTGTAAATGCGCTCCAGCTCGAGGCAGGCGGTGCGCAAGGCGCGGGCCCGGGGCGGCGCCTCCACGCCCGCGGCGCGCTCGACGGCATGACAGAAAGCGGTCGCATGCGCAAAGCTTGAATCGCCGGAGATGCTCTCCGCCAA
>CAZHEW010000491.1:1409-2891 GCA_964531815.1 uncultured Verrucomicrobiota bacterium | reverse complement strand
ATCACGTTCGATGAGGACGGAGCACCATTCCCTGCCGTTGATACAAACGCAATGGTGTTCATGCTCTCCAAGCGGCACCCCGCCCAGAAAGTGCTTTGGGCACGAATCCGAAAGCCGCAAACGGAAGCCGTGCTTGATGCGCTGCACTCGCGCCCATCCGCTGCCGCGTTGGTGCACCAGCGCGACCTAAGCGAGCTTCTGGCAACCGGCATGTCGCGACCTCCGCGCGCCAACGGTTCAAACGGTGTCCCGCTCTCCGCCTTTGCCCGCGTCATGCGCGGCATCGCCACCGGGGCCAACGAGTTCTTCTTCCTCACCTCGGAGCAGATTCGGCAACGAGGCTTCGATACGCGATTCTTCAAACGTGCGGTCGGGAGGACGCGCGATTGCCGCAAAGACTCGATTGCCGCTGAAGACGTAGAGGCCCTCGACCAGGCGGGCCGCCCGACGTGGCTCCTGAGCATCGGGAAACAAACAAAACACGAGCTCCCACCGGCGCTACGCGATTACATTGAAGAGGGTGAGCGCTCGGGGTTGCACGAACGCGCGCTCATTAAGGCGCGGCGACCGTGGTACCGGATGGAAGAACGCGCGGCGCCTGGCCTGTTGTTCGCTTACTTGGGCAGGCGAGATTGCCGGTTTATCGAAAACCGGGCCGGAGTAGTTCCACTGACCGGCTTTCTCTGCGTGTATCCCTGGGACGACACCCGCGAGAACCGCGAGAAGCTGGGGCGTGCCCTGAACCACCCCGATACCATCGCGAACTTGCTTTTTGTCGGGAAGTCCTACGGCGGAGGCGCAATCAAAGTCGAGCCGCGCCAATTGGACTCACTGGAGATTCCAACAAAGGTCCTCGCCGAAGTCGGGCTTACACCAGCGGAAACCATGGTCCAGCCAACACTCTTGGAAGCGCCCCCAGCCGAGCGGCAGAGAAAGAAACCCCACTCAGGGGCTCGGCGGTAGCACTTCACCCTGGCGGAACAGCTCAGGCATCGTGTCCCGACTGATTGCCCCCGGCTTGCCACACCGCTCGGGGAGACAACAAGGGCGGGCGGGTGGATGCTTGCCCCCCCGGGTTTGGCGGGCGGGTCAGGCCGGCAGCGCCGCGAGCCAGTTGCTCGCGCCGAATTTGGCTCTGAAGCTCTCCGCCAACTCTCCGGCGGTGTCCAGCCCCTGAACTACCGCGAAGGTGGTCGAGCCGCTGCCGGACATCAGCGTGGCCGCCGCGCCCTGGGCGCGGAAGAACTCCTGGAACAGGGCCAGCAGCGGGTACTTTTGCAGCGCCGGCGCTTCGAGCGAGTTGTAGAACTCGGCTCCCGCCGCTCTAAGGTCGGTTGCCTGCAGCCGCGCGACGAGCTTCCGCGCGCGGCCGGGGCGCCCGTTGAGCGCGTCCGGGAACCGGGCCAGTTGCCGGTAGGCCCAAGCGGTGGAGATGCCAAAGCCGGGAT
This sequence comes from uncultured Verrucomicrobiota bacterium, assembly GCA_964531815.1. GTDB lineage: Bacteria > Verrucomicrobiota > Verrucomicrobiia > Limisphaerales > UBA8199 > UBA8199. The sequence continues at coordinate 1,443 of CAZHEW010000491.1, read as the reverse complement.
GAACCAGCACCAGGGCCGCGCCGTTCATGGCGGG
>CAZHEW010000491.1:0-1309 GCA_964531815.1 uncultured Verrucomicrobiota bacterium | reverse complement strand
GGCAGGCCGGGCTCGCTGCAGCTCAGTTGAATGCCCGGGCCGCCCCGCGCGAACCGCAGCCGGTCGAACACCCGGATCGGATAGAACACCGTTTCCAGCTCGTGGAAACCGTCCGGGCGCCGTCCGAGAATGTTCAGCAGCAGGTTGACCTTGCCGGGAGATTGCTTTTCAAGCGCCACACCAAGTCATTTGCCATAACCCGGCGCAAAAGGACATAAAAAGTTGGCAGGAGAGAGAACCAGGGGCCCCGGCGCGTACACAGCAACGCCGGCACGGGGGTGCCGGCGCGCCGCGAAAGGACAAACCAATGAAGTTAGTGAGTCTCGAAAATCTTGAACCGGCTGCCCGGGATATACGGGAATATGTCGCCGCCGCTGAAGCCCATGTTGTTGTCCGTTGCGAACAGCGAGTCATCCAGGATGCCCGGCCGGTAGTTGTCCGGATACGACGGATTGGGCGAGAGGTAGCCGGTGAATACCGGATCGTAAGGCGGCAAGGGGCAGGTGACGACTTCATAGATGCCGACGCCGGTTCGCGCGAGCGTCTTGTTCAGGCCGCGAATGAAGCCGGTCGCGTAGTGCCCGCCGGGTTGATCGAAAAGGGCGGTCTGCTCGATAGAGCGGCGCATCTCTCCAAGGCGAGCGAACTCAGTCATGTTGCTCATGCCGCGCCCGAGTTTCTTCTCCGTGTTGGCGCAGCCGGACAGCAAAGCTCCGGCGATGGCCAGACTGGCAAGGAGGGGAAATGTGTTACGCATATAATGTTCGTTTCTACATCGCATCTTAGCCAACTCCGGGGGCCTGTAAAGGGGGGAATTGAAAAAATGTAAATGCGAGAAACCCGGCCGGGCACAGAGCTCAAATGCCTGTCCCTCTACCCTCGCCGGACGGCCTCGCCGTCCGGGCCGGTTGCCAGTTCGCGCCCCCCCCCTGCAGCCTTTCCCCCCGCATCAGGGCGCTGACTGAAGGCAGCGCTTCCATCTCCCAGTTGGTTGCTGGCCTGGTGTACCACAGTTTGGTTTCCGCCGCCGCGGCGCTGAACCCCACGATCAACAGCCCGCACGCGGCCAACCTCATCCCGCCTCGGCGGTTGCGGCGCGGTTTTCCTGCTTGAGCAGCCGGGCCAGGTTGCGGGCCGCCTGCTCGAGCCACTCGCTGCCGGGCAGCGCGTAGGGGCGGAAGGTTTCGAGGTAGCCCTCCTGCGCATTGTAGAAGAGCGCGCGATGGAGCCCCAGCAGGCTGGCTTTCGGATTGTCAATCAGGCTGGCGGAATCATTGGCGCTCATCTGGAAGAGCACGCGCATCTCGAA
>CAZHEW010000490.1:0-2900 GCA_964531815.1 uncultured Verrucomicrobiota bacterium | reverse complement strand
GCCCGGGTGAGCTGGAAGCGCTTGTTTCGCCGGGCGACCAGGCCGGCGCATTCGCTGACGATCCGCACGATATGCAGGGCCCAGATATCCTTTTCGTTCAGCACCTTGCTGACCTGGAGGGTGATGTCGTGGAAGTGCTCGGGCAGAATCAGCCGGTCGAACATCTGCCGCACGAACACGCGGGTGAGGTTGCCGGTGGCGGTGGTCGGGGTGCCGCCGGCTTCATCCAGCGCGGCGAGGAGCAGGCGAGCGTTTTGCAGGAAAGCGGCATCCGCCAGGTCGGGCAGCGTGAGGTCCGGGCAGAACCGCATCGGGCCGTCGGCGGAATCCCAGTCGGCGACGAGCAGGCGGCGCAGGAAGGCGTCGAAGGCCTCACGTCTGCCAGGTTCGGGGGCGAGATGGATCATGGGGTCGGCGGAGGGTTGGAGCGGCTCGTCTTTGGCGGCACGGGATTAGACGGATAGGACGGATTGGGCGGCGGGGCGGCTGGGTTGCTCTGGGCGGGCCGGTTCCGCTTGAAGCTGGGGCGGGGTGGCAGGGCGCGGGCCTGCTGCCGGGCCTGGTAGAGCCGCTCGGTGAAACCGCCCTGGCGCAGGAACGCCTGCTCCAACTGCCGGAGGAGTTGGTCCAGGAGGTAGTTGGTTTGGTGGACCAGGCAGAGCAGGGTGTTCGCCGCGACTTCGGGCGGGGCGTTTTCGATATAGGTCGAATAGGTGTTATAAGACCGATCCGGGGCATAGGCCAGGCGGCGCACCAGGTGGGACATGGGGTGGTCTTTGCCCCACGCTACCAGGCCGCGCTGGCGCAGGAAGTCTTTGTAGTCACCCAGCAGTTCTTCCAGGCTGGCGCGGGCCACGCCCACAAGCTTCAGCTCCATTTTCTTGGACGTGCCGCTCACCTGGCTGCCCTCGGCGATGTTCTTGTTCCCGCTGCGCGCCGCCTGCACCATCTGGTCGTGGGTGCGGGACTTGGGGTCAATGAAGCGGTCGCAGAACTTCACGGTGGCGTCGTAAACCAGCACTGACATCTGGTAGGCCTTCAAGCCCTCGTAGCCGCCGTGCGGCGGGATGAAGCCAGGCTGGTTTTCTGGGTCGGGGGGATTTGGCATATAGGACTTATTTTGACAGGAGCTTCTGGATATTGGCCATGATCTCCCCGATGCGGTGCTCCTTCTCCAGGATGCTGGCGGCGAGTTGCTCCGGCGGCAGGTGGGTGATGTCTTCCTTGGCGCTCGGGTTCTTCCGGTCGAGGTTGCAGCCGTTGGCCAGCAGCTCGGCGGCGGGCGGTTTGGCCCTGGGAGACGATGCGGCCCGCGGTAAAGTAGCGTTGCTCGGCGATGGAGTGGGGATCGTCATCCCAGCCGGCCTTTTGGAGGAGGGGCACGACGAACCTGCGGCATGTGTCGGCCTCGGTCATGGGGATGGAACTCGGGGGCAGCGCCCCGGAGAGAGGGGTTGGCAACTGACCCGTTGCTTTGTGACTATGCCGCCCATGACGAAAAGGCGCGCAATGATGGACTCTTCTGAGCGGGCTTGCACGGAAAAAAGCGGGGGGGTTGGTTGGGGAACAAAAGCAGGATGGACTAAGCCGGGGCAGTGGAGCCAGAATGGCCCCATGCGAGCTCTTCTTCGTCCGATTGCCGGTCCCGGCAATGGCCGCGCGGGGCGCGGGCTGTTGGTGCTGTTCGGCTGGTTGCTCGTGGCCGCGACTCTGCGAGGCCAGGAGCCGGCGCATCCGCTCAAGCCGCCCGACCGGTCAAGCCCGCGCGCTACATTGAACACGTTTCTCGAGGCAGGAGACACCCTCGGCACGTTCCTGGCCAAGGAATACCTGCCGTCTCCGTCACGCGCGGAATTCCACCAACTGGTCTCACTGGGGGACCCCCTGGTCCAGTGCCTGGACCTCAGCGGGGTGGCGCCGGCAGCGCGGAGCAAGGTGGGGCGCGCGGCGGCCGGCGCCTTATACGTGACCCTGAGCAAGCTCCGGCTTCCGGCGCTTGACGAAATCCCCGGCGAGGGCCAGGTGAGCCGGGCCGCCGGCACCAATGCCACGCGCTGGGTTATCCCCAACACCGAGATTGCGATCGAGCGCGCGGCGGGCGGGCCCCGCAGCGGTGAATTTCTGTTCAGCGCCGACACCGTGGCCAGGGCCGGTGAGTTCTGCGAGCGAGTGCGCGGCCTGGCTTATACCCGCCCGGTCCCGCTCGAGCACCTGAACGAGCTCGGGGGCGTTGGCGGGGGCTGGATGATTCCGCATCGCTGGATTCAAGCGTTGCCGTCGTGGCTGCTGACCGTGCTGGCGGGCCAGGCGGTCTGGAAGTGGATCGCCCTGGCGCTGATCCTCTGTCTTTTTGCGCTGTTGCTGCGCGTGGCGTACCGTCTGTCCCGCCGGGGCACTTCCGAACATCCGTTCCGGCAGGCGCTGGCAGGATTGGTTTTGCCGGGATTCTTTCTCCTGGCAACGCCCGCCGCGGCCTACCTGGCACTCGTTCAGCTCAACCTGACCCGCGGCGTGGGCAGTGCCATCGAGGTGGCGGCGACGGCGGTCATGTTCGTTGCCGGCGCCTGGATGTCGTGGCGCGCCGCGCCTGTGGCCGCCGAGGCGATCATTGCTTCGCCCCGAATTGCGCCGGAGAGCATTGATGCGCATCTCATCCGCATCTGCGCGCGCCTGCTGGCGCTGGCCGCCGCAGCGGCGCTGCTGGCTGTGGGCGCCGACCGGGTCGGATTGCCTTTGTATGGGATCATTGCGGGGCTGGGCATCGGCGGGTTGGCGCTCGCCCTGGCCGCGCAGCCGACCATCGAGAATCTGATCGGCGGCTTGAGCCTGTTTGGGGACAAGCCCATTCGGGTCGGCGACTTCTGCCAGTACGGCGGTGACAAGGGAACGGTCGAAGCCAT
>CAZHEW010000489.1:0-2905 GCA_964531815.1 uncultured Verrucomicrobiota bacterium | reverse complement strand
CGTCCACGACTTCCTCGTTGGCCAGCACGGTGCCAAGCTGCTCGCACCACCAGACCGGCGCCTCGGTGACATAGGCCAGGCGCCAATGATCAATGAATCTTCTGCGCGTTTGAGCCTTCTCCTCGGCGGTGAATTTCAGCCAGGCAGCGTGTGTTCCGCTGAGGAACGGGTTGTCCTTCCAATCCTTCTGCCGTGTGGGCTTATCAGACAGCGCGTCTTCCAGCAGAGCTACGGGCGTAGCCCTATTCCATTCGGGGTCGAAGTAGCTGTTGTAAAGCTGGAGAAAGATCCACTGCGTCCACCGGAAGTACTCGGGGTCGGTGGTGTCAACCTCCCGGCTCCAATCGTAGCTGAAGCCCAGCGACTTGATCTGGCGCTTAAAGGTCGCAATGTTCTGCTCGGTGGTCTTGCGGGGATGCTGACCGGTCTTGATGGCGTATTGCTCGGCGGGCAGACCGAAAGCGTCCCAGCCGATCGGATGCAACACATTGTACCCGAGCGCACGCCGGTAACGGGCCAGAATATCCGTGGCCGTGTAGCCCTCGGGATGCCCAACATGCAACCCCGCGCCGGACGGATAGGGAAACATGTCAAGGATGTAGAACTTTGGCAGTTGCTCCGGGCGCGCGCTCCCGTGGCGCTGGGCAAAAGGATGCCCGGCAGGGACCTTCTCCCCCGGGTTCCAGGCGCGAAAGGCCTGCTGCTGGTCCCATTGACTCTGCCATTTGGGCTCGATCAGGTGAAACGGGTACTGTCTGCGTCCGGATGCCATGAGTGTGCGACTATTGCGGAAATAGCCCCGGCAGACAATGACGGAGTTGGCGCGCCTCTCACTTCTTTGCAGCCTCGAAGGTGGTGAGCGAGAGGAGCTTTGACCAGCGCTCCGGGCCGGGCGATGCGTCAGCGGCTGCGGCTACCTAAGCCGCGGACAAGCTTTGTCCATTGCCCTGGACCGCTCGGCGCACGGGCGCCGCTCCCTCGGCACCCAGCCGGGACCTCCCCGTAGCAACAAGCCACTAACAAGCTTAAGCTTGTTGGTGGCTTTTTGTGAGCTACCCGAAGGCCCCGGCTGGGGTGCCGGGCTGCGCTGGCTGGGCAATGCGGATGGATTAGGGGCGGGGGGTGGCCGCACGGCGGGCGCGTCGCCGGAAGGGATTTGTCTGGCCCTGAGCTTACTCCCCCCGGCAAGCAATGGACCGGCGCGCACGGAGTTGGCTGGCTCGATTTTGAGCTTGCGCCGCGCCTTGGGGACAGTAGCGTCTGCGCTCGAGTTTGAGCACAGCACCTGCATTAGTCATCCTGGCCGCCGGCATCGGCACCCGTTACGGCGGTTTGAAACAGATTGAGCCCGTCGGCCCCGCCGGCGAGACCGTACTGGACTATGCCGTCTTCGACGCCAAGCGGGCCGGTTTTGGCAAGTTTATCTTCGTCATCCGCAGGGAGATCGAGCAGGACTTCCGGGACAGTTTCGGCCGGCGCTTTGCCCGGCACGTCAACCCGGATTACGCTTTCCAGCAACTCGAGATGGTGCCGCCAGGACACTGCGTGCCGCCCGAGCGCCAGAAGCCGTGGGGCACCGGCCATGCCGTGCTCTGCGCCGCCCCCCTGCTGGACCGGCCATTCGCGGTCATCAACGCGGATGACTTCTATGGGGCGGACTCTTTTCGCGTGCTCGCCCGGTTTCTGATGCAGCCGGCATCCACCGACCCCGGCCTCTTCGCCATGGTGGGTTTCCAACTGGACCGGACGCTTTCCGAGCACGGCACCGTGGCGCGCGGGCTTTGCCAGGCGGATGCGGAGGGGTACCTGGTGTCGGTTGAGGAACTCACAGCCATCGAAAAGCAGCCCGGCGGCGCCCGGAACCGGGAGCCGGACGGCAGTTACCGGCCCCTCACCGGCCGCGAGATCGCCTCGATGAACTGCTGGGGCTTCACGCCGAAGCTACTGGACGGATTGCGCCGGCTCTTTGGGGAGTTTCTGGCGCGCAACCAGGGCAATCCCAAAGCCGAGTTCTACCTGCCGACGGCTGTCAACACGCTGATCCAGGAAGGCCGGGCGCGGGTTAAGGTGCTGCCGACCCCCTGTCATTGGTTTGGGGTAACCTATCGCGAGGACCGTCCGGTTGTCGCGGAGAGCATCCGCGCGCTGGTCCGCGCTGGCGAATACCCGGAGCGGCTTTGGAGCTGAGCCCAGCCCATGTCCGCCACCCAACCCAGGCACGACCCGCATTCGGTCGCCGCGCAGTTCCAGATTCACGGCGATTTCCACGAGGCCGCACCCTACGGCAGCGGCCATATCAACGACACCTACGCGGTGGTGTTTGACCAGTCCGGCAGCCCGATGCGCTACATCTTTCAGCGCATCAACCGCAACGTATTCAAAGACCCCGCCGGCCTGATGGGTAATGTGGAACGCGTCACAACCCACATCCGGCGCAAACTGGAAGCCGCTGGCGCCGACCAAGTCTCCCGCCGGGTCCTGACCCTGGTGCCCACGCGCGAAGGCAGATGCTTTTATGCCGACGCACAGGGCAATCACTGGCGCTGCTACCTCTTCATTGAACAAGCCCGGAGCTACGACCAGATTGAGACTCCCCGGCAGGCCTTCGAGGCCGCCCGTGCGTTCGGCCAGTTCCAGAAACAACTCGCCGACCTGCCCGCACCCCGGCTGCGCGATACGATCCCCAACTTCCACCACACCCGCAGGCGCTTCGACGCGCTCCGCCAGGCGATCGAGCAGGACGCCTGCAACCGCGCCGCCGGCGTAAAGGCCGACATCGAGTTCGCCCTGCGCCACGAACCGCTTGTGGATGTGCTGCTCGGCCTGCACGGGCGCGGCCTGCTCCCCGAACGGGTCACGCACAACGACTGCAAGCTCAACAATGTCATGCTTGATGACGCCACCG
>CAZHEW010000488.1:0-2910 GCA_964531815.1 uncultured Verrucomicrobiota bacterium | reverse complement strand
GAATGAACCGCGGAATACGCGGTTTGGACATCTGCCTCACTTCGCGCTAGACTGCGGTTTCATGTTAACTCTGTCCGGCATCACCAAGGCCTACGGCGAACGCGTATTGTTCGCTGACGCCACGCTGCAGGTGAACCGCCAGGACCGCATCGGGCTGGTCGGCCCAAACGGGGCCGGCAAGACCACCCTGTTCTCGATCATCCTCGGACACGAGTCCGCCGACGCCGGCAAGTTTTCCTGCGAACGCGGCGTCTCCATTGGCTACCTGCCCCAGGAGAACGCCCCGGTCGCCGACGAGACCGTCATCGAGCTGGCCACCGCCATCACGCCCGAATACACCAGGCTCCGCCGCATCCTCAAGGCGTGGGAAGCCGATCACCCGGTCGAGGCGTTGCACCCGGAGAACATTCACGACGACGTGCACGACCGCTTTAACGAGTTGGGCGGCTACCGCCTGGAAGCCAGGGCCAAGCAAATCCTGGCCGGCCTGAGTTTTCGCGAGTCGGACTTCGACCGCCCGGCGCGCGAGATGAGCGGCGGCTGGGTGATGCGGGCGCACCTGGCGCGGCTGCTGACCCAGGAGCCGGACCTGCTGCTGCTGGACGAGCCCACCAACCACCTTGACCTCGACGCGCTGCTCTGGTTCCAGGACTACCTCAAGAACTACCCGGGCGCGATCCTCGTCATCTCGCACGACCGCGAGTTCCTTAACCAGATTGTCGGCAGCATCATCGAGATCCGCCAGAGCCGGTTGATCCGTTACCGCGGCGGCTACGACGAATACCTGGAGCAGCGCGAGGCTTATGAGCAGCAACAGCTCGCCGCCTACAAACACCAGGAGCGCGAGATCGCCCGCCTCATGGAGTTCGTCAACCGCTTCCGCGCCAAGAACACCAAGGCCACCCAGGCCCAGTCCAAGCTCAAACAAATTGCGCGCATGGACAAGATTGCGGCGCCGGAGGGCGAGGAGCGCAAGCTCGAGTTCCAATTCCCGCAGCCGCGCCGCAGCGGGCTCCGCGCCATCAGGCTCGAAGGCATCCACCACGCCTACGGCGAGAACGTCGTCTACCGCGGCATGGACTTCGATGCGCAGCGCCGCCAGCGGATCGTGCTGGTCGGGCCGAATGGCGCGGGCAAATCCACCTTGCTGAAGATTCTGGCGGGCGTGGTCACCCCGCAAGCCGGCACGCGCACCCCCGGCCACAACGTCAAGGTCGGTTACTACTCCCAGTATCGCGTGGAGATGCTGCACCCGGAGCGCACCGTGCTCGAGGAGGCCTTCGACACCCCCCGGCAACTTACCGAGCAATTCGTCCGCACACTGCTCGGCTGCTTTCTGTTCAGCGGCGACGACGTGTTCAAGCGGGTCGAGGTGCTCAGCGGCGGCGAGAAGAGCCGCCTGGCCCTGGTGAGACTCCTGCTCGACCCGCCCAACCTCCTGCTGATGGACGAGCCAACCACGCACCTCGACCTGTCAAGCGTGGACGCGCTGGCCTACGCGCTCGACCAGTTCGAGGGCACGCTCATCTTCATCAGCCACGACGTTTATTTCATCCGCACGCTCGCCAACCATGTCGTCCACGTGAACGCCGGCCGCCTGACCCATTATCCCGGCGGCTACCAGTATTACCTCGACAAGACCAGGGCCGAATCGGCGCGCGCCGGCCTCACTGCGACTGGCGGGAGGGCGAGCCTCCCCGCGAGCCCAAATAGTCAGGGCTCGCGGGGACGCCCGCCCTCCCAGGCAATGGACAGGAAAGAACAGAAGCGCGTCGAAGCCGAACAGCGCCAGGCGCGCTCACGCGAGCGCAAGGCCCAGCAGCAAGTCGTGCACCGGATCGAAAAGGAGATTCAAGGCCTTGAGGCCCGCCAGGCGGAGATCATCGCCGAGTTGGAGAAGCCGGAGACTTACGAGCAGCCCGGGCGCCCGCAGCAGATCAATCGCGAGCTGATGGACATTCAGCGCCGCCTGGCCGAACTGACCCCCCAGTGGGAAGCGGAAGCCACCCGCCTGGCGGCGCTGGAGTAGGGCCGCCTCATTTATGGAGTGCGCCGGCAAAGCGAAGCGGCGACGGCGCTTTCTCGCGGGCCGAGCACATGCCGGGAGCCAAAAGCGCCGTCGCCGCTTCGCTTTGGCGGCGCACTCCAAATAGAGATTTGACCTTTTCCGGCCGCGCGCATACAAGGGCCGCATGATTCACATCGGAATTCACACCGACAATTACCGCCCCCTCAGCGTTGGCTTCGAAGCCGCCTGCGAGAAGATCGCCGCCACCGGTCTCAAGCACATCGAGTTCGCCGTCATCCACGGCCAGAACTTCATCGCCGCCCTCGGCTACGACCCCGGCGTCTCGCTCCAGTCCAACCCCCGCGCCATTCGCCGCTTCCTGGACAAGCTCGGCCTCGCCGTCTCCCAGATTGACGGCTCGTACCCGATGATGGGGCCGAACGGCTCGGCCTTTGGCGTCCAGTACGTCACCCAGTCCATCCGCTTCGCCGCCGATCTGGGCTGCCCCATGGTGGACACGGTGGACGGCGCCTTCGAGACCCCCGGCCTGACGCGCAAGGAGGTCTTCCGCGTCACCTGCGACAATTACCGCCAGTGCCTTTCCTGGGCCGAGGATTACAAGATCGTCATCAACGTCGAGCCGCACGGCCCCTACACCAACGACATTGATTTCATGCAGCGGCTGTTCAAGCACTTTGACTCGGAGTATCTGAGGTGCAACTTCGATACTGGCAACTCGTTCATCGCGGGCCACAACCCTCTGGACTACCTCAAGGCGCTCCGCAAATACGTTTCTCATTGCCACATCAAGGATGTCAGCCCCGCGCTGGCCGCCGCCGTGCGCGGCGAGGAAACCGGCATCGGCAGCTCCGAAGTTCCCGTGGGCGGCGGCGTCAATGCCG
>CAZHEW010000487.1:0-2910 GCA_964531815.1 uncultured Verrucomicrobiota bacterium | reverse complement strand
GCCAACGCGCAGGAGGCCGATGCGGGCAGCTACACGGTCGTGGTGGCCAACGGGGCAGGGCCAACGGTAAGCGACCAGGCGGTATTGCTGGTGGCGCCGGTCATTACCCTTCAGCCGGTGAGCCGGACGAATGTGGTTGGGAGCACGGTGAGTTTCACGGTTAGCGCCGCGGGCCAGACGCCGGTTTCTTATCGGTGGAAGAGGAACGGGTTGGATCTGAGTGATGGCGGCAGTATTTCAGGGGCGCAGAGTGCGATCCTGACGCTCACCGGGATAAGCCCGGCGGATGCCGGCAGCTACACCGTAGGCGTCACCAACGCCGCGGCGGGCGTTTTGAGCGAGTCGGCGCTGCTTGTGGTGCTGGAGCCGCCGGTGATTGCAGTGCAACCGGCCAGCCAGGCTGTAGCGGCGGGCGCCGCGGTTACGTTCAGTGTCGGGGCGACGGGCGCGGGGCTGAGGTATCAGTGGAGATTCAACGGGACACCGATTGCCGGAGCCACCGGCTCCGCCTACACTCGCGCCAACGCCCAGTTCCAAGACGCCGGCAGCTACTCGGTCGTGGTGACCAACACTGCCGGGACGGCGACCAGCGCGGACGCCATCCTCACCGTCACCCAACCGCTCCCGCTTCGGATTGATTCGATCAGCCTGATGCCCGGCGGCCAAATCCAGTTGCAGGTCAGCGGCGCCCCGGGCCATTACTCTGCCGAGGCAAGCAGCAATCTGGCGGACTGGGCGGAGTTCACTAATCTGACTGCCACAAACACGACCTTCCAAGTCTTTGATCCAGAGACCAATCTGACACAACGCTTCTACCGGATGCGGGTGACGCCATAGCCCCGGCGGAGGATTCCGTTGCAGCAGCAAGCCGCCACTGGAAACCGCTGTCCACCGGCTCTAACTCAAGGGCCGAAGATGCCGCGTTGACCTTCAACCACAAGTATAGGATTATTTGATATGCGTTTCACCTTACGCCCTTCTCTGTCTTCGGCGGCCGCGCTGCTGGTTTTCGGACTCACCTCTTTGCCCCTGGCGGGCCAGATCCGCGATGGGGGGATTGACCCCTCGAATCTGGGCAAAGGTGATTGGATATACTACATGAGCATGGCGACCAATCACCTGGGCGGCAATGTCATGAGTGTGACTAACGAACACAGCCTGATGCTGTTCTACAAGAGCGTGGGGGTCCGTTACATCATAGTCAAAGCTGCTACCAGCGATTACCTGTTCAATGGCAGCTACAGCTTCCCGCAATTCAACAGCCATCTGGTCAACATCGCCCATGCCCACGGGATTCTCATCTTTGGCTACAACCGGTCCTCTGGCCAGAATGTTCCCGGCGAGATCGCCATTTCGGACTATGTTTTCAACCAGGGCGCCGATGGCTTCGTGTGGGATGCCGAGTCGGAGTGGGAGAGCAGCCAGACATGGATTGGGACCAACGGTCCGGCGTTGGCCTGGCAGCTTTGCTCGGCGGTCCGGTCAAACTGGCCCACCAAGTTTCTTGCGCATGCGCCATTTCCGATCATCAACTATCACTCTTCCTTCCCCTACAAGGAATTTGGCTACTGGTCCGACGCCGTCATGCCGCAGATCTACCCGTATAACTGGACCGGCGTGAAGAGCCGTCCCAGCGGTGGCATCAACTGGACGGACGTAAACTGGTACAACTGGCAGAAATCGCTCGACGGCCAGTCTTCGGTCATCAATGGCCAGACCATCTACTGGACCAATTCGATTAAGCCGCTGGCCCCCGCTAACCATGTTTACGGTCCCAACCCGCCCAACAGCGGCGTGTCAGAGATTCGCCCGGAGTATGTCATGGAGTTTGTGGATTGTCTGAACGCCGATCCCACGCCGCAAACCGTCGGCGGTTACAAGGGGGCCAGCTTCTGGCGTGCCGACCTGCATGGGGCAGCTCAGTGGGAGAACATCAAGGCTAGCACAATCGGCACGTTCGCAGGGATTGTGAACAACATTGTGATTGACGAGCCGAACGCCACAGCCGTGGGGAGTTGGACCTCGACCCGGACCTTCTACAACGGCAGCTTCTACGGCAACGGCAGCGGCACCGATACCAACTCCTTTGGCACGAATTATTTGACCAAGGCCCAGGGCAGCGGCAGCGCCTATGTGCAGTTCACGCCGAACGTCGTCGTGCCCGGCGACTATAAGGTGTATCAATGGCATCCTTATCTCGCGGCGGCCTCGGCCAGCGTGCCACACATCATCGCCCACAGCGGCGGGTCCTCCACCGTCTATGCCAATCAGCAAACCAACCCGGGGACCTGGAGCCTGCTCGGCACGTTCAACTTTGACGCCGGCACGGCAGGCTACATCCGCGTCACCGATGGCATAGCCGAATCCGGCGCGGTGGCCGCGGTGGATGGCATCAAGCTGGTCTTCGTGCCGCCCGCCTCCGTGCCCGCCGCTGCGAGCGGCTTGATCGCCACGTCGCTTGGCGACCGCGAAATCAGCCTGGAATGGACTGACAATGCAACCAACGAGACCGCATATATCATTGCAGGCAGCACGACGGAGGGCGGGCCTTATACGAACCTTGCCGTTTTGCCATTCAACGCCACGAGCTACACCAATACCGGGCTGATCCCTGCCACCACCTACTACTATGTTGTGTGGGCCACAAATTACCTGGGTGCTTCCCCTGCCACCGCTGAGGCAAGCGCCACCACTCTGGCTTCTGAAACGCCGCCCACCATCACCACACAGCCGCAAGGCCAGACGGTCGTGTTGGGAGAAACCGCCGCCTTTAGTGTTGTGGCCACTGGCGGCATTCCGCTGTCTTACCAATGGCGGCTGAACGGGGCGGACATCGGCGGCGCGACCGCCAGCGCCTACACCCGGGCCAATGTCGGGGCCGCCGATGCCGGCGACTACTCGGTGCTCGTC
>CAZHEW010000486.1:0-2924 GCA_964531815.1 uncultured Verrucomicrobiota bacterium | reverse complement strand
CGCGCGCGTGTCAGGCCTTGGAAACATGGCCTGATTCACGGCAAGGACCAACCTGCCGGTGTGCTCAAGGGGCACTTCCTTGTGGCTCGGGGCGAAGCTGATGCCCCGGATATTGATGGGCGGGTCTATGTGCGCGGCGAGTTGCCCTTGGGCGAATTCGCGCAGGTAAAGGTCGTTAGTCACACAGACTACGACCTGATAGCCGAGTCCTGCCGCGGTTGATCTCTTGCCGCGCCAGAAGGACGCTACGCAGACTGCAATCACCAACCTGAAGCAGGCAGGTCTGGTTCGGTATCTTATCTTGCAGGGAGGCGAGCCGAGCGAGAGTATAGACTAATGTCAGAATACCGATTAATGACGGGATTCTTCCGCCTGCTGCGCAAAGCCCTGCCCGGCTTTCTGGTTTATCTTCTCCCGCTGTCGGTCTTGGCGGAAACCGGCCCCCTGCGATTCGCCTGGCTCAGTGACACCCACGTCGGCAACGGCACTGGTGAGTCGGACTTGCGTGCCGCGGTGCACGACATCAACTCGCTGACAGGGCTCAGTTTTGTCGTCGTCTCTGGCGACGTGACGGAGTATGGCTCCCGCGAGCAATTCGAGCGGGCTAAGCAGGTTCTGGACGGGCTCAAGCTTCCGTATCACGTTCTGCCCGGCAACCATGATACCAAATGGTCGGAGTCGGGGGCGACGGATTTCGCCCGATTCTGGAAAGCGGACCGCTTCGTGTTCGAGCAGGGTGGTTTTCGCTTCATCGGCTTGCACCAGGGGCCTATTATGAAGATGGGCGACGGCCACTGGGCGCCGCAGGATGTGCGCTGGCTGGAGGAAACCCTCAAAAGGCTGCCTGACCCAAACCAGCCGATCATCTTCGTTACGCATTACCCCATTGATGATGGCATTGCAAACTGGCACGTCGTGCTGGAACTGCTCAAGCTCCACAACACGCAGGTTGTCCTGTGCGGCCACGGCCACGCCAACCAAAAGCACTTGTTCGAGGGTGTCCCTGGCGTCATGGGCCGCTCCACCCTGCACGGGAACGCGGCGATCGGCGGTTTTAACTTGGTCGAGATCAAGGACAGCGTGATGACCTTCTCCGAGCGCACCACCGGCCAGCAAACCCTGCCGCCCTGGCACTCCGTTGTCTTGCGCCAACGCAATTACGCCACCGACACCAATGCTTACCCCCGGCCGGATTGCTCGGTTAACTCACGCTATCCCAACATCAAGCCACGCTGGACTTACCACACCGGCTACACCATCGCCAGCACGCCGGCGGTTTGGAGAGACCTGGCTATTGTTGGGGATGCCTCGGGCAAGGTGCGCGCGCTATCCCTTGAATCCGGTAAGGAGCGGTGGACATTTCAGGCCCGGAATGCGGTTTACGCCACGCCGGATGTAAGCGGGCACGTAGTGGTCATTGCCTCCACCGATGGGGTTGTCTACGCGCTCAAGGCCGCAAGCGGAAAGGAAGTCTGGCGCCACCCCACTGACCGGCCCATCGTTGCCTCGCCCCGCATCGCGGAAGGCAAGGTTTACATCGGATCGAGCGAAGGTGCTTTTCGCGCGCTCGATCTCGCCTCCGGTCAACCAGTCTGGCAATACGACGGCTTGGGAGGCTTCGTCGAGACCAAGCCGCTGCTCCATGACGGCAAAGTGATCTTTGGCGCCTGGGATCAGTACCTCTATGCACTGGATGCGAAGACGGGGAAACTTGTCTGGAAGTGGAAAGGGGACACACCCGGGGTCCTCTTTTCACCCGCCGCCTCTTGGCCCGTGGCCGCCAGCGGCAAGGTCTTCATAGTGGCTCCCGACCGCAAGATGACTGCGCTGGACGCACAGACTGGCACACAACTCTGGCGCACCGGCGAATTTGTCGTGCGCGAATCCATCGGCCTGTCTCAAGACCAAAGCCGCTTCTACGTCCGCACGATGAATGACTTCTTCTATGCCTTTTCCACCACCGCTTCCGGTCCCCAGAAGGTCTGGGAGCGCAACGCCGGCTTCGGCTACGACATCAACTCGGCTATGCTGGTCGAGAAGGACGGCGTCCTGTTCTACGGCACCAAGAACGATTTGCTTTTTGCTTTAGATGCCCGGACCGGGGTCATCAACTGGCAGCACAAACTCGGCACCGGCGTGATGAACACCGTGGTGCCGCTCAGCGCGACCCAGGTCCTCGCCACCGACTTCGACGGCCAAGTCGTTTTCATCGAGGCGAGATTGCCAGCCTCTGGCGCAAGGGTCTGCCCTCATTCGCGTTAGAACAAGGAATTGCCTAAACCGGACCATTTTAGCACGGTTGGGGGCCTGAAGGCGTCTGCTCTACATGTCGAGGCACAATGGCCCTATGTATTCACACTGTTGCATGCCAATTTGAATGTCGCGACGAGGGAAACCAGCGCTCTGGTGTGGTGCAGTAACGAGCCGGCTGCCGCGGCGCTGCAGATACTCCAACCGTAGCGGGTAGGGTGGCAAATCGAGCTGCTCTTTGAGCGACCCAAGTCGCTGCTGCATCTGGATGCCTTGCCCTCACGGCAAGACCCTACCCCCAAAATTTGGATGCTGGCGCGACTGCTGGTAGCGGGGCTGACGCAGAGACTGGCGATACCGGCAGAGCCACTTGCTTGGTCGCGCTTCCTCATGCCAGCGAACCCGGTATAATTCCAGGACGTCCTCCGGGCTGAGCTCTTTCGCACTGACGGTGGTGAACACCATGACAAACCCCACCAGTTTCAGACCTCCTTGGTGAATGCCTGGTTTCCATCGCCCAGAAGGGCTGATTCGGAACCAGATCTTTACGATCTTTACGATCTTTGTTGCGCAAGTCCGGTTCTTGTGCTTAAACTACGTTGGTGCTGACTTAAGTGGAATGGGGTCGTAGCTCAGTTGGCAGAGCGTCTCGTTCGCAATGAGAAGGTCGCAGG
>CAZHEW010000485.1:1816-2927 GCA_964531815.1 uncultured Verrucomicrobiota bacterium | reverse complement strand
CTGGGTGCGCCTGACCACTTACAACGCCACGGGCGTGCCGAACCCCCTGGTGGACCTGAACCACCTCGTGCGCTTTGACATCTATTCAGCGCGCCCGCTAAAGGTGTCTATGGGCATTCGTGAGACCGGAGGCACCGGTCCAGTGGGCGCCAACGGCGGGGCCACGGGCAACATTGAATGGATCGGAGCAACGGTTTCCGGCACCTCCAGCGTCGCGCCGGGCGGCAAGGACGTCAGCGCGAATTCCTGGAAGACCCTGACCTACGACCTGAAGGGTGATCCTTGCGAAAGCTTCATGGGCAACAGCACCCTCGATGGCAACTGGGGGGTAATGGAAAGCCTGGCGGTTACGAAGGGTGACACCAGCAGCAGCCTCACCAATACGATCTATGTGGACAACTTCCGCGTGGTGCCCAAGACCAACTACACCGTCACCGTAACGGTGCGCGTGACCGATGCCGGCGGTTTGAGCGACACGCGAAGCTTCAACGTGACCGTCTATACATCTCCAGCCGAGCAGGCGGAGGCCATGTCCCAGCCGCAATCGCTGGCCGAAGCCAGCGCAGTCGCGCCGACCGCGATTCTGAACGCCGTGGCAAGCAGCGACAAGTTCAGCTTCAGCTTCGGGACCGAGAATGGGAAGACCTACGAAGTGGAATACACCGAATCGCTGGTGAAGCCGAAGTGGCTGCCGTTGTTGACGGTATTCGGCGATGGCAGCGTAGCTACCATTGACGATCCGGCGCAGTCGTCCGGTCAACGGTTCTACCGTTTCCGGCTCGTTAGCCCGCCCACAAAGTATTGAGCGGACGAGCAACTCTTACCACAATCCTGTCTGTGGTTCAGGCGGCGGTTTGCTGTAGTGCAAACCGCCGCCCTTTGCAGATGCTGCTTTGTAAGATTAGAACCTGAACTTTGCCACGGAATATGCTGAAATACCCTGTCTTTGCCACCGCCTGCCTCTTGGTCATCTTTGCTGGCTGGAAACCGCTTGCGGCCCAACCGGGCGCGCAACCGCCTGTGCCCCTGGCCTCCCAACTCAAGCCGGATGGCACGCTTGATCTCACCCGCGGCTTCTCCGGCACACTCGATGCCCGGGGCTGGACCCTGC
>CAZHEW010000485.1:0-1716 GCA_964531815.1 uncultured Verrucomicrobiota bacterium | reverse complement strand
GGGACCGAGTGGGAAACCCTGGGCGAGGGTGTGGATGGCATTGTGCTGGCCATCGCGGTTTCCGACACCAACGTTTACGCGGGCGGCACCTTTACCAGCGCGGGCGGCGTTAGCGCCACAAACATCGCTTGCTGGAACGGCGAGAGTTGGTCGGCGCTGGGAGCGGGTCTGGGCAATGAGGACGGCTCCGGCAGTGTTGCGGCTTTGGCCGTGCTCGGGGCAAATCTCTACGCTGGCGGTGTCTTCGCCAGCGCTGATGGCGTGAGCGCCACCAATATCGCCTGCTGGAACGGAGCAGCCTGGTCTGCTCTCGGCAATGGTCTCAGTGACCCCGACACCAACAACATCCCCGGCGTTTCCGCGCTGGCTGTCAGGGGGACGGACTTGATTGTCGGCGGGGCCTTCACCACCGCCGGGAGCGTCGCCGCCACCAATATCGCCCGCTGGGACGGCAGTGCCTGGTCAGCCCTCGGCGGGGGCACGGACGGCACAGTGCTGGCCCTTGCCGCCAGCGGCACCAACCTGTATGTCGGCGGCGGCTTCATCACCGCCGGCGGCATCGCCGCCACCAATGTCGCCCGCTGGGACGGCAGCGCCTGGTCAGCCCTCGGCGACGGCGTGGATGAAGTGGTCTTCTCTATCGCCATCAGCGGCAACAACGTCTATGCGGGCGGCGCCTTCACTCTCACCGGCAGCAACACAGTCGCCAGCATCGCCCGCTGGACTGGAACCACCTGGTCCCCGCTGAGTTCCGGCATCGGCGGCAATGTCTTCGCCATCGCCACCAGCGGAGCCAGCGTTTACGTCGGCGGTGATTTCGTCAGCGCCGGCGGTCTTAACGCCCACGACCTCGCTCAGTGGAACGGCTTCATGTGGTCCACCATTGGGACCGGCGACGGCAATGTGCCGTTCGGCACGGTGCTCAAAGTCGCTGTCAGCGGAGTGGATGTCTATGTGGGCGGCTCCTTCAGCTCCGTCGGCTACGTTGCCGCCAACAACATCGCCAGGTGGAATGGCACCTTCTGGTCATCGCTCGGCAGCGGCGTGGATGGCCCGGTTTCCGCCCTCTGCATCGTCGGAACGGACCTGTATGTCGGCGGCTCTTTTGGCTCAGCCGGCGAGGCTCCAGCGGCCAACATTGCCAAGTGGGACGGCGGCTCCTGGTCGGCCCTGGGAGACGGGGTTGACGATGCGGTGGCGGCCATTGCGGCCTTCGGCACCGACATCTATGCCGGGGGCAATTTCGCCAACGCCGGGGGACAGCCCGCCAACAGTATCGCCCGCTGGGACGGGGCCGCGTGGAACGCCCTGGGCGAGGGACTGGATGGTCCGGTGTTCGCGCTGGCAGCCGGCGAGACCGACCTTTACGTCGGCGGTGATTTCACGACTGCCGATGGCAGCGTCACCGTCAACAAGATCGCACGCTGGGACGGGGCCGCCTGGTGGGAGCTTGGCCTCGGCATGGATGATGTGGTTCACAGCATCGCCGTCAAAGGAACGGACGTTTATGCCGGGGGTGACTTCACCGAAGCCGGCGGCGAAAGCGCGACGGGCGTGGCCCGCTGGGACGGCTCGATCTGGTCTGCCCTGGCCGGCAGCGTGAGCAATGCCGACACCAATGCCTCGGTAACGGCGCTCGACTTCGCCGGGAACGTTCTCTACGTCGGCGGCTCCTTTACCGCGGCCGGGACGGCCGGCGCCACCAACGTCGCCCGC
>CAZHEW010000484.1:0-2931 GCA_964531815.1 uncultured Verrucomicrobiota bacterium | reverse complement strand
GCTACGCCCAAAAGCACTGCTGTGATAATACTGGTTTTCATGATGTTCTCTATTTCAATTGTTATTCGGTCTTCATTGGATTTTTAGCAGCACCCGTGCCAACTAGGCCGCTAATGGCCAGTGCTTTCATATCTTCCAATTCCACAGCTATTTATGAATCGCCAAGTCCTTTGAACGAAATCATTTCCACGTGTCGTGAGTGTTAAGCGAACCGACACTTTCTGCAGAATCAACACACGCCGGGGCGTTATCTTCCCAATTCATAGGGGTTTACGTCCAGGTGGGTTTTGTGTAAAGAATCCCTGAATTCCCGGCCTTCGGGGGGTGGGGCTTACACCGTGTGCCTGGGCCTGACCTGCGCGGCGTTGGTTGTTGTCAGAACGCGCGTTCCAGTATCCCGGCCAGCTCCTCGTGGGTGAGAGCAATCGGATTGGCCTTCGTGCTGCTGGCTTGGGCGGCCTTCAGGACCAATCCGGCGATGTGTTCACGCTTGAGGCCATAATGACTCAGGCCGGGGATTCGCAAGTCGGCAACCAGCTTGCGGACCCATTCGATGCCGGCTTCGGCTGTCGCCGTGGGACTGCCGGTCAGCAGGCGCGCGACCTCGTCGTAGCGGCGCAGTGTGTCGGCGGCGGGCTGGCGTTGGCGCAGGGCGCTCAGGTTTGCCTCCATGACGTGCGGCAGCAGGGCGGCGCAGACAGCGCCATGCGGCGCGGGAAACTGGCCGCCGATCGGTCCGGCGAACCCGTGCGCCGCACCGAGCCCGGCATTCGCCAGGGCGAGTCCGCCGAACAGGCTTGCCACCGCCATATCTGTTCGCGCGGCGGTGTCGCGCCCGCGCTCGGTGGCGATCCGCAAGGAGCGGGCGGCGCGGCGAATCCCTTCCACGCACACCGCATCGGTCATCGGATTGGCGCGCGAGCAAACATAGGGCTCGATGAGCTGGGTAAGTGCATCCAGGCCCGTGCTGGCGGTGACGGCGGGCGGCAGGTCATAAGTCAGCTCCGGGTCAACGATGGCGACTCTCGGCAGCATCAGCGGGCTGCGAAGGCTGACTTTCACGCCGTGCTGCGGCGAGGCCAGCACGGCGTTGCGGGTGACCTCCGAGCCGGTGCCCGCGGTGCTCGGGATGGCTATAAACGGGGCGGCGGGTTCCGTCAGCGCCTTGCCGCGGCCGATGACCTCGAGGTAATCAAGCAACTCGCCAGTGTTGGTGAGCATGGCGGCGATGGCTTTGCCAGCGTCCAACGCGCTGCCGCCGCCGAGAGCGATGATCGCCCCGCAGTTCTGCCGATGCGCGAGCGCGACCCCTTGCTGGATGGCCGCGATCTCCGGCTCGCGGCTAATCGAGAAGATGTCGCTGGCAAGGCCGTGCTCGTGCAGAATGTTAAGCAGGGGCGTTGCCCGGGTCACGTCCGAGCCAATCACGACCAGGACGCGCTGGCCTAGCCCCCGGGCCAGCGGGCCAACTTCGCGCAGGGCGCCGGCCCCGAAGATGATGCGCGTGGCGGTGGCAAATTCAAAGCGCATGAGAGAACCAGCTAAGGTCAAGAGTGCCACCCAGAAGCGCGGACATTCCTGTCCGCCACTGGGAGACTGCCTGGAAAAGGCGGACAGGAATGTCCGCGCTCCCCGTCAGATGACTTGGTTGATTGACTCCTCGAATCATGCCTGGTGCTGGGCAAGGTCCGGGCAGCGCCTTACCAGTCCGAGTCGGTTGGAAACAGGTTCGTGAACTTCACACTGCTGCGCGGCTCGGCCATCATGGGCGCGACGGCGTCCCGCCAGGTCTGGTAATGGCTGGTTTCCTTGTGGGCGGCGGTCGCCTGCGGCGTGCGGTAGGCTTCCACTAGCACAAAACGCGTCGGGTCATCCTGCTGCTGAACGCAATCGAAGCGTGCGATGCCCGCTTCTCTCAGACTTGCGATGGCGTTGGCGAGGCTCGCCTGTTTGAAGGCTTCCACACACTGCGGTTTTACGTGAACATGAACGTGAACAACGAGCATAACATCAAGGCGCTAAAGGCTTAACGGTTAAACCGGGTTGAACGGGAGCATGGGCCAAACGCCTCCCGGTTTCAATCCCGTTAATGCGCCGGCGGTTTGGCGCTGTTCGTGCCTTTCGGCTGGTGGAGCCCGGCTTTGATGAACGGTTCCAGGCAAGCGCCGTAGCCGGCCTGTTCCATCTGCGACACGGGGATGAAACGCAGGGCGGCGGAGTTGATGCAGTAGCGCAGGCCGGCGGGCCCGGGGCCGTCGTTGAAAACGTGGCCCAGGTGCGAGTCGGCCGCCGTGGAGCGGACTTCGGTGCGCTTCATGCCATGGGAATGGTCGGGACGATCCCCGACGCAATCCGCCGCCACCGGACGGGAGAAACTGGGCCACCCGCAGCCCGAGTCAAACTTGTCCAGCGAGCTGAAGAGCGGCTCGCCGGAAACGACGTCCACATAAATGCCCGGCGCGTGGCTGTTCCAGAACTCGTTGCGGAACGCCGGCTCGGTGGCCGATTCCTGAGTAACGGCGAACTGCATTGGGGTCAGCTTCCGCTTCAGTTCGGCGGCGGATGGCTTTTGGAATCTCAGCATGGCAGAATTGGTGCCTGGCGGCGGCGGGGTGCCGGGATGGGTGGCGGCGGTCTGCGACACGGCGCGCGAGCAGCCGGTGACGGCGGCCACGGACAGCGCGGCCGCGGCGGTCAGGCAAACCAACGGCTTCACCAGGTTCATCGAGAGGAAGGTAACACAAGCGCAGCGGCGACCAAAGCGGCAAGTGCCCGCGTCCGCTAACCGCCCGGGCGCAGGCACGAAGCCGGCAGGGGAGCGCGGACATTCATGTCCGCCCGGCAAATGGTGGGCTAGACGGGCCGACCGGAATGTCCGCGCTCAAGGCGCCGCCTGCTGCGGCGGGCTCACTTGAACAGCCCCGGCAGGAA
>CAZHEW010000483.1:0-2933 GCA_964531815.1 uncultured Verrucomicrobiota bacterium | reverse complement strand
TTGCCACCTCACGCAATACCTATTTGCTCATATTATTATTTCGCGGTGCCTTAGTAAGTTCCCCCGACGGGCCGAAAGTGGTTCCCTCTCCCCGGGGGAGAGGGCCAGGGTGAGGGGAAACAGCGCCTTCAACTGCAGAAATACGGCTAATCAGAAGCCGGGGCCTTCTTGCGAAAAAGGCTGTGCCGCAGG
This sequence comes from uncultured Verrucomicrobiota bacterium, assembly GCA_964531815.1. GTDB lineage: Bacteria > Verrucomicrobiota > Verrucomicrobiia > Limisphaerales > UBA8199 > UBA8199. Next base: position 2,741 of record CAZHEW010000483.1, on the reverse strand, counting down.
CAGAGCTGCCGGGCAGCGCCGCTCAACATCCAGGCCGAAAGCAACAGCAGCACCGTGTTCTCGACCACTTTGTGGCAGATAAAGACTTCTCCCCCACCGCAACCGCAGTCAAATTTGACCGCGCAGAAGGGCAGGCCCGAAGCCGCGGCTAATGTCAGCGCCCGCTGGATCACGACGAGCGTGAACGGCACCAGCATCACCACGAGGTTCAGCGCCGCCCCCCTGACGGCCACCCCGGCCAAGAGCAGCAACCCGCAATAGACCTCGAACCACGGCAGCGCGGCGCCGATCGAGTTCAAGAGGAACGGGTTGGTCACCATGTCGTATTGCCGCACCAGCTTGAGAAAGGCCTCCGGGTGCGGCAGCGCTTTGTGCAGGCCCATGAAAATGAACACGATTCCCAGCCACCACCTGGCGATCAAGGCGGCGGCATTGCGCGCGATTCCGGTCAGCAGCAGCAGCCCGTAGAGCACTTCCAGCCAGGGGGCGACGGCGGCAATCAGGCCCGAGAGAAACGGGTCGGTCACCATCAGTTGCTCGCGCACGTATTTGAGAAACTCGGCTCCGTGGATGACCTTGATCAACCCGAGGTACATGAACAGGCCGCCCAGCAGCCAGCGCGCCCCCAAGGCGGCCATGTGCCAGGGACGGCATTCGCCGGCTGTTGGGGTTGCGTTCATCGCGTCGAGGAACCGCCGCCGGGGGAGACCGCTGATTGAGTCGCATTGGTCAACTGCCCGCTGTTGCGCACTCCGAGTTCAATCGGCAGCCCATTGGCCGTCCACTCATCGAAGCCGTTGCCATACACGAATACTTTCTCTCTGGCCAGAGCCAGGCTGTCGCGCAGCATGACCGCCGCGTGTTCGCTGTCGTCGCAATCCCCGCCGCCGCAGTAGAACACGATCTGTTGCGCTGACAGGCAAACCTGGACCACGTTGGCCAGGTAGTCCTCCGGGCGAAATCGGTCGAAATGGTAGGCGCCGGGGATGTGGCCGGCCTGGTATTGCTTTTCATCCCGAGCGTCTATGAAGATGACTTCCTCCTGAAGGCGGCGCGGGTCGTGGAAGAACTGCGCCACCTGGTTGCTGTCAGCCGGTTGCAGGCCCTGCGCCCGGAGGCGGGCGAGCAGGCCTTCGTGCGGAGAATTGGTCCTGGCGGCCGCAGAGCCAGTCAAGTTGGTCTCCGCCGCGGGGGCCGGCAAAGACAGCCGGGTACCGGGGAAGTAGTTCCGGGTCAGATCCAGGCCGCGCGGAGACAGTCCGTTGGCCACAAAGGCCAGCAGGACGCCGATCACCGCCACCAACGCGCCTTCCTGCAGAACTCTTTTCACTTAGGCGTCGGCGGAAGCGGCAGGGGCGGCGGCAGGGGGGGCGGATTGACTGCGGCGGGCCGCGCGGGACGCGGCGGTTGCGGGCTGACTGCGGGGGGCGATGCCGGAGGCGGCGTCTGCGGGTTGACTGCGGGGGGCGGCGCCGGACGCGGCATTTGCATGATCGGCACTTTGATGACCGGGTACTTCGGATGGCTTGTCTTGAAGCTCAACTCGGCTCGCTGGCCCGGAGGAATCAAAAACCCCTGCGGGAAGGCCACCATCGCCGCAAAGGACTTGCCGGCTTGCATTTCCCTGATCTCAGCGGTCGGGCCTGCCACGTTTACGACGGGGTCGGACAACCGCACATCATTCGTGCCCTGGTTTCGAATCGAAATGGAATTGGTCACCGCCTTCTCCAGCGGCCCAGGGGCCAGCGTCATGTAGGTGGGAATGACCAGCACCGTCGGCTGCACATTGGCCATCACCGGAACATTGACGGTCGGCGGGTTGGTCCAGCCGGTTCGCAAAGTAATCTGCCCTTGCGAAGTGCCCATCGAGAGGGGCGGCACGGTCGAAATTGTCAACTGGTATGCTTTACCCGGGACATTGGTCTTCAATTCGGCGGCAAACATGCGGTTGTTGCTCTCGGGCGCCGACAGCACCAGCAGTTCTTCGGTGTTATTCGTAACCGTCACCACCCCCGAAACCACATCCGCATCGGGCGGAACGTTGAGGATGGTCATCGGGGGAATCATCTCAATCGGCTTGTAGATTGTGCCTTTGATCTGCAGGAAGATCGCGGGCTGATTGGTAACGTTGCAGTTGACCGTTATTTGCTTGAACACCGGGCCGTTGTAGCCGGCGGTGTTAAACTGGATAGGAATGCTGCCGGTCTGGCCCGGCTCAACTTCCTTCGTCCAACTGCCCGCCGTGGTGCAACCGCATTGCGGCTGCACGTTCTTGATAATCAGCAGAGCGTCCCCCGTGTTGGTGAAAACGTAAGTGTGTCGGGCCGGTTCCCCGGCTCTGACCCTGCCAAAGTCATATACGGGCGTTGCAAACTGGATTTTCGGCCCGACCCCATTGGCCGCCGCCAGGGTTTCGACGGGGGGCGCCGGAGCTTGCTGCGCCACGACCATTGCCATCCCCGCGGTCATGATTGACAGAACAAAAGCTAAAGTCTTCATCGCTACGGTCATAAAATGTATGACACCTGCCACCATATCAGATTCGGGCGCCACGCGAAAGCCCATTTTTCGGCCCTTGCCGGAAGCATCAGTGAACGAGCGGCCTTTCCCGGGGCAAAGGCGCCGGAGACGGGGCAGCAGACACGCCGTTGCCTCCCCGTCCCACTACCGGAGAACCTCTAACTTGAAGTTAGAGAAAGAGTTGACAAGTAAGAGTTCATTTGGTAATCTCTCCTCATGAC
>CAZHEW010000482.1:0-2937 GCA_964531815.1 uncultured Verrucomicrobiota bacterium | reverse complement strand
CGCCGTGTGCTCGGATGGAGCTTGAACCGATCAAAGACGATCTTGGTCTGGGGCACGAGCACTGGCTTGGCTACCCCGCCATTGAGACTGATGCTTAACCCCACCAATCCGGCGAACATTACCATATCGGAAACGAATGCGCCAAAGACTGCAAAGAACATGACGACCTTTACGAAGAAGAAGGCGAACAAAAAGTTGTTGGCGGAGCGGTAAGCCGGGTCGCCGAACTGGCAATTCTGATAGGTCACCCGGAGGCCGGCCCACAGGAACCAAAGGAAGCCAATCATGCCGAAAATGCCGAAGGGGATAAGGACCGAAAGGGGACCATTGTGATAGTTGCCGACTAGCTGAGTGCTTTCCCCGCTTCGGGTGTCTTGCATGGCGGCCAACTCCGTGCCGCTGAAACTGTAGCCTTTACCGAGGATAAGGTATTGCGGGACTTGCGGAATAAGCTCTCGCCACATCTTCAGGCGCCATTCGGAGGAAACAGCAGCGCTCATCCTGGCGGCGGGGTCAATATTGACGGGCAGGAAAGCCAGTGAACGTTGCACCCCGAAGGGCATTCGGTCTGAAAACGTAATCGTCAGAGCCCCGCCGAGAAGCCCAATGAAAATCAAGACCGGCAGCATCCGCGTGTGGTGCAGCCGCTCCAGGTAGAACAGCACCGCGAACGTCAAAACGAAAATGATCACTACTGATCGAAAGCCGCCCAACAATCCGCCGAAGATACTGGCGGCAAAAATAATTGCCCGCCAGGGCTTCGCCGATCCTGTGAAGATCCCGCGGATGCCATAAAGGGCCAGCATGGCAGCAAAAATCGCTTGGCTCAAGAACGCAAAGCCCGTGACCCGGACTGGACCTTCGAAGCTGGCCCCCGCCAACGCCCACCAGCCGGAACTCAACAAGGGAAACACCAAGTACACGAAGTTAAAGCCCGAAGGGAGCACCAAGGGCAAATCGCCTATGGCCATAGTGGCGCCCCCCAGGAAAAAGAGTGCCACATAGAGCCCCGCCCGTTTCGGGGGAATCTGACGGCTGATGAGGGCGAAATAACCGATAATCGTTGCGAAGATCAGGATGTAGTTCTTGCCCCCGTAGGAACTGCTGCCCAAGGACCTGATGCCGATGCCGCCCGTGAGCCGCATTGTAATCAGGACGACGAGGGCCAGGAACAGCAGCGGCCACGCCACCGACGGAACATGCAGGAACTTCATGTTGCGGTTGATGGTGTACTGCAGCACACCGATGGCAAAACTGATTGCGACCAGCGCCAACCAGAGTGGCGGCCGACCCGGCAGAAAGAACAACACTGCCGACATGTTCCAGGAGGCAATGAGCCAGGGGTGGTGCCAGCGCAAGAAGAAGGGAATCATCAGGACGAAGAGCAAGATTCCCACCACTGCAACCGTGGTCAAATCCAGCGGATTGGCCAGCAGATAACCAAGTGTCACTGCCAGCGGCAGGCAAAGTCCATAGACGATGAGGGAGCGAAAAAGTGCCGATGCGTTAGACATTATGACTTAGGCCGGTTCCGCGCTACGCCTTAATATACTCCGTATTCAGTTCAGCGCCAATGTCCGGCTCTTCGGCCGGTACGCGGGCGGTGGCCGGCAAGGCGCCATTCAGAGCGACGCCCAGACCCAGCAAGCCGGTGAAGTAGAATATGTCCGAATGCAGGGAGCCAAAACCGACAAAAAAGAAGAAGGCGCGAGCCGCAAACGCTGCCAGCAACAGCGCATTCACAGTCTGACAAGCAGGATTGCCGAACTTGTAGTTGGAGTACAGCGCGCGCGCCCCTGTGATTATGAACCAAAGGAACGCAATCATCCCGTAAACTCCGAAGGGAATGAGAGTTGAAAGCGGCCCACTGTGATAATCGCCAGCCACAAGCGATCCGCTGGGCGCGGCGCCCTGATGTCGGTACGCCGAATGTTCGGCGAGGTAGAGGTCGTTTGGATCAAGTACATAACCCTTGCCAAGGAACAAATACTTGGGAACCTCCGGCAGGATCTGCTTCCACATGTTCACACGCCATTCGAGCGAGACCTGCGCGCTCTGCTTCGCGGCAGCGTCAAAACTGCCCGGGAGGAAGCAAAGCCCGCGTTGCGCTACCAGCGGCAACTTATGGGCTTGGGGCAGGACAATGGCGCTTCCCACCAAGACCACGGCCAGCAGGATCAGCAGGTAGCGTGTCCGATGAAGTCCTTCCAGGTAGAACAGCGCGACAAATGTCAGACCGAAGAGCGCCACATAGCTGCGGAATCCGCCTCCCAAGCCCGCAATGACGGCCAGCAGGAACACGGGCAGCCGCCACGGGTGCGTCAAATTCAGCATCCCCCGAATGCCAAAACGCGCGAGCATGTAGGTATAGACAGCGCCCGCTATTACGGCGGTCCCACGGATGCGAACCAAGCTTGTGCTCAGGCCCACCTGGTGGGCGATCTGGTCCCCGGCATAAGTCGTGGAGAAGACGTAAAGGAGAAAGTGGAATTGGGGGCCGGCCAGGATGGCAAGGTGGGAAATGGCGTAGGTCAGCCCGGAAAGAAAGAAACATCCCACGTAAATCCCGGCTCGGTGCGGCGGGATGCGCCGGCTGGTCAAAACAAAATAGCCCGCAATGCCCATCAGCAAGTTGACGTATCGGCTTCCGCCGTATTGCGAAGAACCCAGGCTGCGGACGCCAATCCCTCCTGTGAGGAAAGCGGTCAGCACCACCACGGCGGCCAACGCCAGCAGGGAGTAGGTTACGGGGGGAATGTTAATGAACCGAGCTTTGGGATTAACCGCGCGGTTGAGAACCGCGAAAACGAGGCCGATACAAACCATCACCATCCATAAGCCAGCCCGTCCCGGCAGCACAATCGGGTTGATGGCCGAGTTCCAAAGGAAGATCAACAACGGGTGGTACCACCGCATCAGCAAGGGAACGCACAGCAC
>CAZHEW010000481.1:0-2949 GCA_964531815.1 uncultured Verrucomicrobiota bacterium | reverse complement strand
TGATTATTGATCATGTCGCTCAATAACTAGGCTCCGATGGGGGAAGATGAGTCTGGCCCGGTTTAATCGCAGCGGCTTATCCGCGGGGGCTTTTGGTCGGCGACATGGCCTGCGATCGAGCACCTTCTGCGGTTGGCGGCAGCGCCAGACCAAAACTGAACCTGGGCCCGGCTTCCTGCAGGTAGAACTGCCTTGGTCCGCCCTCCCCCCGCAGGCTTGGTGATTGGGCTGCGCGGCCAGTTTCATTCGGCCAGACAGCTGCCGTTGGTCTGCTGCGCGCGCGCCCTGCTTCTACGGGCGGCGGGAGTGGGCGTAGGCGCAAAGGGTGCGAAGGTTTTCGGCGGGGGTATCGCGGGGGACTTCGCAGCCGGCGCCGACGATGAACCGCGAGCCGGCCTGGCGGTGACATTCCGCAATGGCAGCGGTGATGCCAGCCGCATCCCCATCGCGCAGGACGGTTACCGGGTTCAGGTTGCCGAGCAGGATTGTGTCTGGCCCTGCCTTTTGCCGGGCCTCGGAGAGCGGAGCCAAGGAGTCCAGATCCACAATGTCGCAGCCCAGCTTGCCCATGCCCTCCAGGATGCGACGGGTGTTACCGCAGATGTGGAGGCGGACTTTGCCGCCGAGGGCGTGGATGCCATCCACAAGCTGCTTCTCGTACGGCCAGACAAACTCGTGATAGATTTGGGGGCCGACGAGCGATGCGGCAGCGTCGCCGACGCCGACAATGTCCGCCCCGGCGTTGAGCTGTTCGCGGCCAAAGCGCAGCTCCATCTCGACAACAAAGGCGAAAAGGTCACGGACAAAGGCCGGGTCATCAAAGAAATCCATCATCAGGGTGTTGATGCCACGCAGGTCGGCGGCCTCGGCAATGGGCCCTTCCACCCAGCCCTCGATGATCTTCTCCTGTCCGACGCGCTCTTTGTATAGCCCCAGCGCCCTGAGGCCGTTGTACATGCGGCCACCGCCGAGCGGGTCAGGGACCTTCAGGGAAGCCAGCTTGGCCTTGTCGGCCAGCAGCGCCTGGTCTTCTACAAGCGCGACGGGTTGGTTGTCGAAATACGCCACTTGGGCACCGCAATCCGCTGCCTCGCGGGCGGGATCTGACATGGTGTTGACGTAGTCAAACCCGAAGGCTTCAGCGGTGCGGATTTGTCCCTCGACCAGCACGCGGTAGTCGGTGCAATAATCACGGTAGCGCGCGCCGATCTGCGCGCAGGCAAACATCATGGTGATGGGCATCAGTGGCAGCCGGTCAACCGGTTGGCCAGCCAAGTGAGCCAGAACTCGTTCGCGACTGGTCATCGGTGGTCAGCGACCGCGCACGACGCGGCTAACGGCGGCAATAAACTCAGGCCGCGTGCCGCAGCAACCACCAACGAAGCTTGCGCCGGCTTTAATCAAATCTGGGATGTAACCGGCAAACTCCTCGGGTGTGGTGGTGTACTGGGGGCGGCCGGCAACCATAACAGGCAGGCCGGCGTTGGGCTTCATCCAAATCGGTCGGTGAGTGGCGGCGCGCATTCGCTGGCAGATGACAACGAAACCGGCGACGCCCTGGCCGCAGTTGGCACCGATAACGTCCGCGCCCGCTTCGGCAAGCGCCTGAACGGCTTGCTCAGGCGTGTTCCCCATCATGGTCCGGTCCTTCTCTTTGCCGCTGTCTAAGACCATGCAGACAACGACAGGCAAGCCAGTCTCGCGTGCGACGCTGACGGCTGCTTTCGCTTCCACAAGATCAGACATCGTCTCGACGACTAGCGCGTCGGCTCCGGCGTCGGCCAAGGCGCGGGCTTGCTCGCGGAAGGCCGTCAGCAGCTCATCTTCGGTGACATCACCGTTCATGAGAAGCTTGCCGGTCGGGCCGATCGAGGCGAACACGCGGGCGCGGCCGGCGGCGGCCTTACGCGAAATCTCCACTCCGCGCGCGTTGATCTCGGTCGTTTGATCCCCGGCAGCCTGTTCACCGAGTCGGATGCGGTTGGCTCCGAAGGTGTTGGTGAGGATCACCTGGCTGCCGGCGGCAACATAGGCCGCGGCAACCTCGCCTACAAGGTCGGGATGCGTGAGGTTCCAAAGATCCGGAGACTCCCCCGCACCCAGGCCGCGCGCTTGCAGTTCAGTGCCCCACGCGCCATCAGTAATTACCGGCCCTTGGGAAAGGAGTTGCTCGATGAGCGGGTGCATGGTTGGCAAGGCGGCTGAGCCGCGAGGTCTAGGCTGCCCCCACGGCCTTCTTGGCCAAGGCCACCGCGCCAACGGCGTTCTCGCTATAGCCGTCTGCGCCGATTTCGTCGGCGTATTTCTGGGTGATGGGCGCGCCGCCGATGAGGACCTTGACCTTGCCTCGCACACCGGCCTCCTTAAGCGCGTCAATAGTGGTCTTCATGGAGGGCATAGTGGTGGTCAGCAGGGCGGACATGGCAACGATGTTGGCCTGCTTGGTATTGACCGTCTCGATGAACTTCTCCGGGCTCACGTTGACGCCGAGGTCAATGACCTCGAAGCCGCCGCCTTCGAGCAGGGAAGCGACGAGGTTCTTGCCGATGTCGTGCAAATCGCCTTTCACGGTGCCGATGGCGACGCGGCCAACCGGCTTGTCGCCCCGAGCGATCAGGAGCGGGCGGATGAGTTCGAGGGCGGCCTTCATGGCGCGCGCGGAGATGAGCAGTTCGGGCACGAAATACTCATTGGCCTCGAAGCGCCGGCCAACCTCGTCCATGGCGGGCACCATGTACTCATTGACCAGCTTGAGCGGGTCAACCCCTGCGTCCAGGGCTTCTTTGGTGATTATCTGAGTGGCCTTCGCGTCGCCGCTTACCACCGAGTCGTAGAGCTGTTTCAGATCTGGCATGAGGGGCCTTTCATTACGGTCTGCAAATGTCGTGTGGACAGACTAGGCGGAGAAGTCATTTTGAGTCAACGACGGATTGCGGGTCTTGGCGACCG
>CAZHEW010000480.1:0-2954 GCA_964531815.1 uncultured Verrucomicrobiota bacterium | reverse complement strand
AGAATCTGGCCGATGATCTGGTCGGTGGTGATGCCTTCGGCTTCCGCCTCGAAGTTGAGGATGAGCCGGTGGCGCAAAGCGGTGGCGGCCACGGCCTGGATGTCATCGTAGCTGACGTTGAAGCGGCCATCGGCCAGGGCGCGCACCTTGCCGGCGAGCAGCAATGTCTGGCCGCCGCGCGGGCTGCTGCCGAAGCGCAGGTACTGACTGGCGATGGGCGCCGCCGTGTCCGTCTTCGGATGCGTCGCCAGCACGAGCCGGACGGCGTAATCCTTCACGTGCGAGGCCACGGGAACCTCGCGCACCAGCCCCATCAGCTCCAGCAGGGCCTCGCTGCCGAGCACTCGCTCCACCTTGGCGCGGGCTCCGGCGGTCGTCCGCGAGAGAATGTCCGTCAGCTCTTCCGCCGACGGATAGCCGACGAGTATCTTGAAGAAGAAGCGGTCGAGCTGAGCCTCGGGCAGAGGATAGGTGCCTTCCTGGTCAATGGGATTCTGTGTGGCCATGACAAAGAACGGCTCGGCCAATTTCCGGAGCTGGCCGCCGGCGGTGACCTGGTGCTCCTGCATGGCTTCGAGCAGCGCGGACTGGGTCTTGGGCGTGGCGCGATTGATTTCGTCGGCCAGGATCAAGTGGGCAAAGATCGGCCCGCGCTGGAACTGGAACTCGCGCTTGCCGCCGCCGGTCTCCATGACGATGTTCGTGCCGAGAATATCGGCCGGCATCAGGTCGGGCGTGAACTGGATGCGGCTGAACGGCAGGTCAAGCGCCTCGCCCAGCGTCCGCACGAGCAGCGTCTTGCCCAGTCCGGGCACGCCCTCCAGCAGCACATGCCCGCCGGCGAACAGCGCGATCAGCGTGCCTTCGACGACCGCATCCTGCCCTACGATGACTTTGCCGATTTCCGCGCGCAGGGCGGTGTGGGCTTGGCGGAACGTTTGGATTTGCTCTTCAGTATTCATAGCTTTCATTTGTTCAGGTCGTCGAAGTAGTCCTTTACCGCGCCCTGGTAGGCGCGGGGAACTTTGTCCTGGCTCAAGGCGCTCTGGGCGTCAGATTGCGCGGCGGTCGCCGCCTCCTCGTAGGCCACCTTGCTCTGGCCTTTGATGCTGACGCCCTTCAACGTAATGCTCGGCATCGGGCCGCCGGGCGAGAATTGTCCTTTGACCTTGGTGGGCTTGAGCGCGTCGCTGAGGTCGCCCTCGCCGCGGTCGGTGTGCCCGCGGGCATCCTGGTCAGGCCGGTCAAGCCCGGTGTTGTCCCAGTGGTCGGTCAACTGGCCATCCCAAGCCGCGCCGCTGTCCGACCAGGTGCCAACACCGCCGCCCGGCCTGCTGCCGTAAGGATTGTAACCGGGCCGATTGCTCGTCTGCCGGCCCCACCCCTGGCAGGCGCCAATGCACATGGACGCCTGCTTCAAGTCGGCCAGCGCCCCCATGAGCGCCTGCGCATCGCACATCTGCTGCATCAGGCCGCCCAGTTCCTTCGCCGCAGCCTGCAGCGACTGCGCGGCGCCGGCTTTGTCTCCCGCCTGCATCTGCTGGCTGGCCTTCTTCAGCAGCTCCGCCACCTTGCCGTAGTTGCCCGCCGGGTCAATTGCCTTGGACACGTCCTGCAGAATTTGCTGGAGCTGGCTGGGCGTGAGGCTGGCCGACTGCAACTGTTTGACCATCTTCTGGAGGGTCGCCTGCGCGAGTTCAGGCTGGCCGTTCTCGAGTTGCTCGGCCAGGTCTTTGCCCGCCTCCGCGTACTGCTGCTGAAGCTGCTGCAGCATCCGGGCCACCTCGCGCATCTTCTCCAGGTCCACCAAAGCGGCTTCGAGGTCCTTCAGCATCATTCCCGCCTGATTCTCCGCCAGCGCCTTGAGGGCGTCCTCAAGTTGCGGCAATGACAGGCTCGCGTCCTGCGCGGCTTTGGACAGGGCCGAAAGCGCCTCGGCCAGCTTCTGCCGCTCCGCCTCGCTGCCGGAAGCATCCTGGCCAGTCATCCGTTTGGCGGCCTCATGCGCCTTGTCCAGGTCCTTCTTGAGTTTGTCGAGCGCGTCGGGGTTGCCGGCAGGCGTGCCGAGCTGCTTTTGCAGGGCTTCGATCTGTTCCTGCAAACCGGCGGCGCTCCGCGAATCGTTGCCGCTCGAGGCGCGCGCCGCCTGCTCCATCTTTCGCAGCGCCGGGTTCTTGCCCAACTCCTTCAGCTCCTGCTTGAGTTTCTCCGCCACGTTGGCCAAATCCTTGAGCGCCTCGCTGCGCGTCAAAGTCTTCCTGGCAAGCTGGTCGCCCAGGTCCGTGACGGCTTCCATCGCCTTCTGAGTTGGTTCCAGCGCCGGCGGACGCTTCTCCAGGCTGCGGCGGGTCAAATCCGCAAGCTGCTTTCCCACCTCCCGGATGTTCTGCTGGTCGGCCTGCTTCTGGCGGTAAGACTTGCTGCGGTATTCGGGCACAAAGCCCAGCCCTGCCCCCAGGGCCAGGATCACCAGCGCCCACCGTGTCGCCCTTGGCAGGTGGAATGGCACCAAGCGCCGCGCGTCCAGCCCCCGGGCATGTTCGGCGGCATCCGTGACCACCAGGTCGCGCCACGTGCTGTCGTCCGGGGCCGCCGCGACCTCCAAAGCCGTGCTGAGCCGCTCCTGCAAATGCTGCCGGCCATCCACCCAGCGGGCGATTTCCGGCAAAGCCGCCTTGCGCCACCCGCCAATCAGCAGCCCCGCCAGGGCGCACAGGACCGGGACCAGCGCCGCCGTCGTCAACGTCCAGAGCGGCAGCGGCAGCAGATGCCACAAACCGATCAGCACCAGCGACAACACCGCCCCAACCAGCAGCCCGCGCCACAAACCGCGCAGCGCCCGCGCCACGCGGCAGCGCCCCGCCGCCTGTCGCAGCGCTGACTCGATGACCTGCAATTCGCTCATGGCCTCGCCCAAAACGTGCCGCACCCGCGCCCCGTTGGCCAGTTCAAAT
>CAZHEW010000479.1:0-2963 GCA_964531815.1 uncultured Verrucomicrobiota bacterium | reverse complement strand
GAAGGGAGCGGCGCGGCTCGATCAACTGGGGGCGAAACTGCGGGCGGCGGGGCTTGGGCTCTCCTACCACAACCATGCCTGGGAGTTCGAGAAGTTCCCGGACGACAACCGGAGCAAGCTGGACATTCTCATGGCGTCCACGAAGCCGAAGAACCTGAAGGCGGAGCTTGACGTGGCCTGGGTGTACGTGGGCGGGGCCGATCCGGCGGCTTACATCCGCACGTGCAAAGGTCGCTGCCCGGTGATCCACGCCAAGGATGTTGTCCGGGCCAGCGCTGGCAAGAAGCAGCAGTTCAAGCCGTTGGGGCAAGGGGAGTTGAACTGGCCCGAGATCTTTGCTGCCGGCGACGAGGCCGGAACCCAGTGGTACGTGTATGAGCAGGACAGCGGGGAAGGGTCTCCGTTCGACTACACTCAGGCCAGCTACGAGTTCCTGGCCAGGCAAATGAAGTAGGCAGCCGGGACTCTCCGGATGACACCACACGCACCAAGCTCTGCCGAGCCATTGTCCCCAGAGGTGGTTCCGGCCTTGCTGCTGGCGGATGATGCGACCTCGGCGGATCAGGCGGCCCTGGGGGTGTGCGAAAGCCTGGGCGGCAGGGTCATCACAGCCGATGGCAGGTCCTTGAGCCGGCGCAGGCCGCTGGCAGGCGAAGCATGTATCTGGGTGGTTAACACCGGCACGCGAGCCATGTCGCCGGCAGGCGCTTTGACCTGGAACCGCCACCTTGCGCGGGAGCTTTTGCCTGGAGCCGGAAGCCGTCTGTTCGTGCAAATTGATTCGCGGCTGCGCGGGATTGGGAATGCGCTGCGCGGCCTCTATGAGGCGCTCGACTTCGATTGCCTGCTGTTCGTTCCTGCGGAGATCGAGCTCGGACGGTTGGTTCGCGGCGGCATCTACTGCCACGTGGAGGACGGCCGGCTGAAACCGTTTCATCAGAGTGTGCTGGCCGGCTCGGCAGAGCGCGCCGGGAAGCAGTCCGACCTGCTGGACTTCATCGCGGGCGAACTGGGTGTTCCCAGGGGACACATCTTCTCAATTGGCGAGGAGATCGTTTCGAAAGGCCCGGATGCGGTGACCGATTCCATTCGGGACCTCAAGAAGCAGGGCAAGTGTGTTGTGATCCCGGACGTTATCAGGCCGGAGCATTTCGAGGCCGTGATTGCGGCCCGGAAGCAACTGGGGCCGGAGAAGGTTTTGCTGGCCGCGTCGCGCACCTTCCTGCGCGACTACTTCGCATCGCTCGCCCCGGGCAGGACCGGAGCGGATCAGACGTCAACGCTCGCTCAGGCGATTGACCGGCGCAGGCGCGGCGCGCCGCTGGCGGTGGTTTGTTCCCTGGAGCCGGCGATGAACGCGCAGATGGAGTATGCGCGAAGAGCGCTAGGCCCCAACCTGGTCACGGTGGCCTTTGACACGAGCGTCTTGCAGGCTGAGGAAACCGTCATAGGGCGGGAGTTGGCGCGCGTGCAATCCCTGGTGCTGCATTCGCTGAGCGCCATGAGGCCAGTCTTGCTGCATTCTGCCAGGGAGGAAGCCGCCCACGGAGCAGCCGCCCGGCAGGCGGTGCTGGCCGCCTTCTGCCAGGTGCTTGGCGGAGGGGAGCTGCCTCGGCACCTGAGCGCGCTGTTCCTCTCCGGGGGCCAAACGGCCGAAACGCTGCGCGAGGCGCTGGACATTTCGGCGATCGAGATCAAGGGGGCATTTCAGGCCGGCATCCCATGGGGCCGGCCGCTCGAAGGCCGTTTCCAGCATGTGCCCGTGGTGACCAAAGGCGGGCGCATGGGCAGCGAGAGCGTGCTGTTTGAATTCTTCGAGCAAGGACACCCGCTTCCCCGGGCAAATGTCCTGCCGGTCGTGACGCCGTTGACCCGGGAGAAGAAGATTGACGAGGCGGGCATCGAGAGGCTGGTCGAGCATCTCGTTCGCCTGGGGACAACGGACCTCTTCGCGGTGGGCAACGCGGGGGAGTTCCGGTTCCTCACGAACGAACAGAGGCTCAGGGCGCTGGAGGTCTTTGCCCGGAAGGCCCGGGGGAAGCTGCGCGTGTTTGCAGGAGTCACAGGCGACCGCGCGGAGGAGACCCGGCGGAATTACGAAGCGGCGAGTAGGCTCGGAGTGTATGCGGCGGTGGTCATGCCGCTCTATTTCCTGAAGAGCTCGAAGGAAATCGTGCCGTTCGTCGAAAGCCTGGCGTCAACGGGGGCTGCGCTGCCGCTGGTCCTGTATAACAATCCCGAACGCACCCGGGGGGAGAACATCTCGTTTGAGGCGGTGGAGGCGTTGGAGTTCCCGGTCGTCGCCCTCAAGGACAGCTCGGGAGACCTGGACCGGCTGGACCGGTATTTGCGCGCGCTTCCGGTGTATGAGGGCCAGCAGCGGCAATTCCTGGAAGGTTACCAGCACGGCGCCCGAGGCGCAGTCGGGATCATCGGCCACGTGAGCTCGCTGCCGAATGAGTTCTTCGCGCCGACAACTGCGAGCGCAAGACGCGCCGAGATCGCAAGGCAGATCAATGACCTGAGCAAGCGGGTCAAGCAAGGCGGGGCCGAAGTTGCGGCCTACAAATTCCTGCTCTCGCTGCGGGGGGTGATGGGCGACACCGTCGCCTCCACCGAGCCGGCCCGAGAGCTGACCCCGGCTCAGCGGGAACGGATTCAGGCAGCCAACGCGCAACCCAACTGATTTGCTTTCTGTGCGCCCGCCTTTCCTGAGCGCTGTGTGGCCTCTGGTGCAGCCCGCTGGGGTGCAGCGGCCCGGCAGCCGGGGGGGAGTTGCGGTGCGAGGGCGAGGCTAGTGCGTGGCTAGTACCTAGCTAGTACGCAGCTTGTACGAGGGGGGTCTTCGCCTGCCCAGAAACTGGCGTCTTCTCCACCCTTTCCGGTGCTCGGGGGCCAAGCGGCGCTGGCGGACGGCGGAGCCGTTCGACAACTGGAAGCGCATCATCAAGAAGCATTACCAG
>CAZHEW010000478.1:0-2972 GCA_964531815.1 uncultured Verrucomicrobiota bacterium | reverse complement strand
GAGTCCGCCAGTAAGCGCCCTTCGGCATCGAACCAGCGCGCGATTTCGCGTGGCAGCGGCCCGCCGCGATGCTTCACGCGCAACGAATCGGCGTCCGGGTCCGGCACGATGTCGATCCGGGGCGACCCTTCCTCCGCCGCCGCCTTAAGAAGCCGCCGGTGCCGCGCTTCAAGGAAGAGCCTTACTGCCTCGACGTGTTTGCATGTGCCCAGTCCGTTGATCCGGTAATCGACGCAATTGCACGAGGCCTGGCCAAGTTCGAGGCCGCGCACTTCGACCTCGTAAAGCATTCCGCTCCCTGATTTGACCCGGAAGTTCGAGAAAACGGGGTGGCGCGAGTCCAGGTTCGAAATCGCAAACTCCTCTTCTCTCGCGCGCAGTCGACGGCGGTTGATTTCGTCCGCGTCGGTCGTGCGCCAATTATGCGAAGAGGGAACCCGAAGCTCTTCCGCAGCAGAAATGTTCGGCATGGCGGAAATGATTAGACTGCGGTCCGCCGAGTCAATGCGGAGTTACTGGCTGTTTATTCACCGGGCGCGATAGGGGAACGGGGGGCCTAGCCTGGATTTCCACGGACCCCCATTAACCTAAGTTCACGCCTTGCCGGTCTGGGGCTTTCAGCGCCACCACGCCAGCGATGAGCCCGATTGACGAGGGTTTGCCAGATCTGTGCCCCTTGGCGCATTCATTTCTTGGATTAGGTATATGGTGCCTCGATGACTACTTATGCAAGAAGTCACACTTTGAATCCGTTCGCCGACTCCTTCGCCGTTCAACATCGCCTATGTGTCCGTATTTATTGGTGTTCCTGAGCATACTACCGATTGACTCCAAAATCGGAGTTGACACTATGTGTGGTATGTGACACGATTGCAACGTGCTGCTGGACGCACCTAAAGAACTAAGCGAGCTCCGCCGCTTCTTCCTCGAGCCCGCCTCCCCACGACAGCGTCAGTACGAGGCCCTTCGCGCCTATTTTGTGGAAGGCCGCCCGGCCCCAGAGGTCGCCACCGCCTTCGGCTACTCCGTCGGCGCCTTGCACGTCCTCGCGCACCACTTCCGGCGCGATCCCGCGCCCGCCTTCTTCCTGACCCCGCGTCGGGGACCCCAAGCGCAGCCCAAGAAGTCCGCCGCCCGCGACCTCATTGTCCGCCTGCGCAAGCAGAACCGTTCGGTGTACGAGATCAGCCACCAACTCAAGGAGCAGGGCACCCCCTTGAGCCCGACCGCCGTGCGCGAGGTGCTCAAGATCGAGGGCTTCGCCCCGCTCCCGCGGCGTGCCCATGACGAACGTCCCCAGTACCCCCGGGCCACGATCGAAGCGCTCGCTGACGTGCGCCAGTTCGCCTTGCACCCGCGCCGCTTCACCACCGCCTGTGGCGGCCTGTTCCTGTTCGTGCCCGATCTGGTCCGCCTGGACGTCGGCGCGCTGGCCCAGCGGGCCGGACTGCCCGGCTCCCGGCTCATCCCCGCCGCCCAAGCCCTGCGCGCCAGCCTGGCCCTGAAACTCTGGTCCATCGAACGCAAGAGCCACGTCATGGCCTTGGTGGCCGACGAGGGCTTGGGGCTGTTTGCCGGCCTCAATGCGTTCCCCAAGAAGAGCTTTCTCTCCGAATACTCGTCACGGATTGATCACGCCAAGACCTTGCGCCTCCTGGCGGGTTGGCACGCGCAGACCTCGGGCGAAGCCCTGTTCCCAGGGGAGTCGTTCAATCTCGATTTCCACTCCGTTCCCTACTACGGCGCAGACCCGCTGGTGGAGCGGCATTACGTCTCCATGCGCAGCCGCCGTCAGCCCAGCGTCCTGGCCTTCCTGGCCCAGGACGCCGGCTCGCACGCGTTCTGCTATGCCAATGCCGACCTGCGCAAAGGAGAGGAAGCCGAAGAGGTCTTTGCCTTTGTGAACTTCTGGAAGCGCACTCACCGCGGGCTGCCGCGGCACTTGGTCTTCGACTCCAAACTGACCACCTACCAGGGCTTGGCCCGGTTGGATGCGTTGGGCATCCAGTTCATTACCCTGCGGCGCCGCTCCCCCAAGCTCCTCAAAGAGATCGTCTTATTACCCCGCTCC
Organism: uncultured Verrucomicrobiota bacterium; assembly: GCA_964531815.1. Lineage (GTDB taxonomy): Bacteria > Verrucomicrobiota > Verrucomicrobiia > Limisphaerales > UBA8199 > UBA8199. Next base: position 901 of record CAZHEW010000478.1, on the reverse strand, counting down.
GCCTGGCGCACGGTCGAGTTGGACGTCCCGACCCGGCAGTACCGGACCCCGCGCTACTACGAGCAGTCGGTGGTCCTGGCCGGCTGCAAGCTGCGGCAGATGTTCATCCAGGATCTGGGACACGAGGAGCCGACCATCCTGCTCTGCAACCAGCGTCACGCGACGCCCAAGGTACTCATCACCCGCTACGCCCAGCGCATGCTCATCGAGAATGCTCTCTCCGACGCCGTCCGGTTCTTCCACGTGGACGCGCTCTCCTCGGCCGTCGGCCTGAAGGTGGACTTCGACATGGCCCTGCTGGTCCTGGCCAGCGGACTCTATCGTCTGTTGGCCCAGCGCATGCGTGGGTATGCGGACGCCCAAGCGCGCCAGATCTTTCGCGATCTGATTGACATCCCCGCCACCATCACGATCTCCGAGAAGGAAGTCGAAGTCAGTTTCCACCGGCGCTCGCATCTCCCGATCCTCCTCGCCTCCGGTCTGATGGACCAACCGGTCACGGTCCCCTGGTGGGATGCTTACTCGGTGCGGCTCACCACCTACTCCGGTCCCGCCAACACCGCGAAAACTTAGGTCAATTCCGCTCCGTGGAAATCCAGGCTAGTGGCCCTGGCCGCCACGCTCATGCACCCTGGCCTCGCCCTGGCGCAGGAACCGGTGGGGCTCCTCACGCAACCCCAAGCGGAGGTGGTCGAGATGGGTGCGCATCATCGGGTGTGGAGCCAGGCCGAATTGGTCCCCGACGGGATGGGCGGCTGGTGCGCGGAGGAGCAACGGGTGACGGAGTTGGCCACTGGTGTGGGGCGATGGGATGCAGGCCAGCGGGCTTACGTTCCTGCCCGGGCGGCGTTCGAGGTGACCGAGAGCGGGCACGTCATCGCCCGAGAGACGGCGCATCAAC
>CAZHEW010000477.1:0-2977 GCA_964531815.1 uncultured Verrucomicrobiota bacterium | reverse complement strand
TGGTCACCGGGTGCGACCTGGCCGCGTTGCCCATGCTGTTGCAGCAACCACGCCAGGTGACCGCGGGTACCCATTGTCAACCGCTCCGCAATCCACGCTCACCCGCACAGCGCTCAGTGCGGGCGGGCGCGCAAAAAGCAAATTCCCAGCAGTTCATCGTCTCGCCAGAGAATGCGGATGCGCTGGCTGATGGCCTCTGTGCGTTGTTGCAATCTGAAGAAAAGCGGAAGAAGCTGGGCGAGGCAGCGCGAACCCAGGCTAAAGCGTACTTCTCCTTGGAGGCGTACTATAACGCAATGGGCGCCGTATACGACAGGGTTACCGGAAGATAAAGGAATTCCGCTGCGCTGCCCCGCGTCGAATAATTCCATGCGCGTCATCGCGCTCATTGGCGACGCGCGGGTGGCCGAGAAGATTCTCCGCCACCTCGGCGACTGGCACGCGACCCGCCACTCAGACCGCTGCCAGGCAGCTTGGGTCCCCACACCTACGAACCCTGCGCTGAGTTTGACAAGCCCCCCGTAAGCGGTATTTTCTGACATACACCTGCGCCGAGCCATCCGGCCTCAGCAAAGGCTGGAACCCGGCCTCAAACCATAATTGAACAAGCCGTCTTGGCGCCTGTCTGTGGGAGCATAATGATGATGCCCATGATTGAAACCATGGAGCGAGAGGGTAGCTGGTTATTCCGCTGGCGAAGCTACCTACCGCTGCTGGTTGTTGTCCTGTTGCCCGCCGCGCTTCCCGGCTTCCATTACCCCTTTGGCAGCCATCTCTACGATCAGCTCTGGGAGGTGATCTGCCTCGCCGTTGCCTTCCTCGGACTTGGCCTCCGCGTGCTGACCGTCGGTTACGCCCCCCGCCGCACCTCCGGCCGCAATACCAGCAAGCAAGTCGCCGAGACCCTCAACACCGAAGGCGCCTACTCCGTGGTGCGCAACCCGCTTTACCTGGGCAACTTCTTCGTGGGCTTGGGCGCCGCCCTCCTCCTGCGCACATGGTGGCTCTCCCTCATCTACGCCCTGCTGTTCATGCTCTACTACGAACGCATCATCTTCGCCGAAGAAATGTTCCTGCGCAAAAAGTTCGGCGAGGCATTCCTGGACTGGGCGGCCCGCACCCCCGCGTTCCTCCCGCGCCTGGACCGCTGGCGGAAACCCTCGCGCCGATTCAACCTCCGCCGGGTCCTCCGCCGCGAGCATCAAACCCTGCTGGGCATCATCCTGGTCTTCTTCGCGATCGAACTCATCTGCGAATGGCGCATGGGCCAGCCGCCTCTCCGTGACCTGCTCTGGAACGTTATTGGCCTGGCCGGGTTAACTTTCTTCCTCGTCATCCGCCTCCTGCGCAGTCTCACGAACATCTTGAGGGACCCCGAAGCTGCACCCGCCGGCCAGGCACTCTAGCCAACGCCCTGCAGCCGGACCGCCCACCGAACTAAGCCTTCCTCGCCTCCACCACCCCGCGGCCAATCTGCGCCCGGACTGCGTAGCCCTCCTGCCAAAACGCCGTCCCCCAAGGCCAAGACCGCACAAGAAAACGGCAACGATTGTCGGTTGCCATCCCGGGACCCCTCGGTCAATGTGGCGCCATGCTAGTGAGCTCCCAAAGCCAACTCTCCCTCACCCGCGCAGCGCTCAGTACGGCCGGACGCGCAAGAAGCAAATTCCCGGCAGTTGTGCCGCGCGGGCGCGGGTTGGCAGGAGCGGGCTTTGGAGATGAGCCTCAGTTCTTGAAGTGCTTGCGCATTGCGCTTTGACGGGTTTGGTCTATAAGAAAGGGGCGAACGCGCTATGAGCATCTTGAAGTCCATGGTTGGCATTGGCCGGAATTGCAGGGCTTGGCGAGTCTCAGGCAGGTTCCCGGTGTTGGCCGCCCTGGTGTTGACGGCGGCAATTGCCGCGCCCCGGGCGGGCGCTGCGCGGGAAACAAAGGTCTTTTTGGCCGGCGCGTATGCGCAGGATGTGACCCCGACGAACTTGCCGGTCGTTGTCAACGGCGGATTCCTGTCCCAGACCGCTGACAAGGTTCACGACCGTCTGCATGTGCGCTGGCTGGTGCTGGACGACGGGCGCACGCGCGTGGCGCTGGGCGTGCTGGACACGTGCATTATACCGGGTGAGTTCGCCGACGCGGTCAGGGCTCGCGCGCAGCAGCTCACGCGCATCCCCACCGACCGCATCATGCTCTCGGCTGTGCACACCCACAGCACGCCCTCGCTCATGCGCTGTCTCGGCACGGATGCCGACACGAACTACCTTGCGTTTGTCCTGCCGCGCATCGTCGAAGGTTTGCAGCGCGCCGTGGCGAACCTCGGGCCAGCCCGCGTCGGCTGGGCCGTCGCGCCGGCGCCGGAGCATACGCATACGCGCGTCTGGATCCGCCGCCCGGACAAACTGCTGCCCGATCCGTTTGGCGACCTGACGGTCCGCGCCAATATGCATCCCGGTCATCAGAACCCCGACACCCTCGGGCCGTCGGGGCCTTCCGATCCGGCCTTGACCCTGCTGGCAGTGCAATCGCCCGAGGGTCGGCCCATCGCCGTGCTGGCGAACTACTCGATGCACTACTTTGGCGCGCCGGCCATCTCGGCGGACTATTACGGTGCGTTCGCGGAGAAGCTGGGACCACTGATCAGCGCGGGGGACACGAGCGCCGCCTTTGTCGGCATCATGTCGCAAGGCACCAGCGGTGATCAGCATTGGATGGATTACAGCCAGCCCAAGCGCGACGTGACGCGGGACACCTACGCCGGCGAACTGGCGCAAATCGCGGCTGACGCTTACCGGCGGATTACTTTCCACGATTGGGCGCCGCTGGTGATGCGACAGAAGACGCTGCGCCTGGCGACGCGCCAGCCGGATGCGAAGCGGTTAACCTGGGCGCACGACGTGGTCAAGAAGCTCAATGGGCGTTCACCACAGTCGCTGCCGGAAGTCTATGCGGGCGAGCAACTCTGGCTGCACGAGAACCCGAC
>CAZHEW010000476.1:0-2980 GCA_964531815.1 uncultured Verrucomicrobiota bacterium | reverse complement strand
ATCAGCTCCTGCAGGTAGAACCGGCCGAACGGCCCGGGCGAGGGCGTTTGGTGGGCGTTCGACCTGTTCGCTTTGCTAAACACTGGCTCTACTTATCACGACGGCAGGAATTTTGCCATCGAGAAAACTGCGGCTTGGCTGGAACGGGCGCCTCGCCTATTGTGACGCTTCATGCAAGGATTCGGTGCGTTCGCCGATGCAGTTAGAGGCTGGCTCGACGGGGGGCTGGCGCTGGTCTACCCGGAGGTCTGCCAGGTCTGCGGCGGGGCGCGGGCGAGGCCGGCGGATGGCTATGTTTGCGAAGGTTGCCAGGCTGAGGTGCGGTTCATTGAACCGCCGTTCTGCGATCGCTGCGGACGGCCCTTTGAAGGGGACATCACCGTGCCGTTCGAATGCGCCAATTGCCGGGAGATGGAATGGCACTTCCGTGCGGCGCGTTCAGCCGTGGTACTGCGCGACCCGGTGTTGGAGGCGATTTGTCGTTACAAGTACCAACGGGCGCTGTGGTTCGAGCCGTTTCTGGCCGACTTGCTCATACGCGCGGCGGGGCCGGCATTGGGCGGGCAAGGGCCAGACATAATCGTGCCGGTTCCGCTGCATCCCACGAAACGGCGCGAGCGGGAGTTTAACCAGGCCGAGCGGCTGGCAGAGCGGTTGGGCGCCGCAATGCGAATTCCAGTCAACAAACGACTGCTCCGGCGGATCCTGCCCACACGCACGCAAACGCAGTTGAGCCGGCAGGAGCGTCTGGCCAATGTGCTCAACGCGTTTGCCGCGCGGGATGGCGTGGAGTTGAATGGCGAGCGGGTCGTCCTTCTGGACGATGTGTTCACCACCGGCGCCACGACCAATGCGTGCGCCAAAGCGCTGATCGGCGCCGGGGCAGGGGAAGTTTGGGTCTGGACAGTCGCCCGGGGAGTCTGAATAATGTTCACATCAGGTTGAAGCCTGTAATGATTATCGCAAGCAAAACGGAAGAACGCGGGGTCAGCGGACGCCCTTTGGGGCCGAGGCCCTGGCTGGACGCCTCTCAGTAATGGCAACGACTTCCTTTACCAAGAAGACGCTGGGAGTGGAAGCGCCCGAACCGGCAGTCACTCCACCGCCGCCGACCAACGCCGCGGCATTTGTCAAGAAGCCCAAGCTCCCTAATCGCAAGTCCCGGAAGCGGGACATCCCCGAGGGGCTTTGGACGAAATGCCCGAAGTGCGGCACAATGGTTTTTGACAAGGAGCTGGATGAGAACCTGAAAGTGTGTGCGCACTGCCAGCACCATTTCCCGATTGGAGCCCGCGAACGTATCCATTCGCTGGTGGAAACCTGCACGTTCGAAGAGATGGATGCCGCGATGACGAGCGTGGACGTGCTTGGCTTTACCGGGGTCGCTTCCTATACCTCCAAGCTGGAGAGCTATCAGAAGGCCACTGGTCTGAAGGACGCGGTGTTGACGGGCATCTGCAAGATGGGCCGGCATCGGGTGGCTCTGGGAGTGATGGATTTCAGTTTTCTTGGCGGCTCGATGGGATCGGTAGTAGGAGAGAAACTCACGCGTCTAATCGAAAAGGCGACCGAAAAGACCCTGCCTCTGATCATCATCTCAACCAGCGGCGGTGCGCGTATGTACGAGGGTATGTTCAGCCTGATGCAGATGGCCAAGACCTGCGCCGCATTGGCCTATCATGCGCAGGCGCGGCTGCCTTATATCAGCGTGCTTACGCATCCAACGACTGCCGGTGTGATGGCCAGTTACGCCAGCGTGGGCGACCTCATCATAGCCGAACCGGCCGCCATGGTTGGGTTCGCCGGCCCCCGCGTGATCAAGGATACCACGCAGGCGGCATTGCCGCCTGGCTTCCAAACCGCCGAGTTCTTGCTCGACCACGGCCTCATTGATGCCATCGTGCCGCGCAACGAGATGAAGCCGCGGCTCATCGAGTATCTGGATTACCTGACGGAAGGGCAGCGCCCAGCCGTCAGCCCGAAGGCTGGCGCCTAGGGCCGGGAGTCGGCAGGACAGACCTTTGGCATGAGGAAACCAACAGCTTCTCCGCTTGCCGCGCTCCTGCTGGTTGTTTCCCTGGTAGCGATTGCTCTATCGGCCGAGCCTCAGAATCAGGCCACCAACACCGCAGCGGCGATCAGGGATCTCAACACGCCGCGCAGTTTCCCAGAGATTACATCCAGGGAGGAATGGCACGCCCGCTCACAAGCGATTCGCCAGCAAGTCCTCGTGAGCTGCGGGCTGTGGCCGCTCCCCGAGAAGACTCCACTCACAGCACGGGTCTTTGGCAAGCTCGAGCGCGATGGCTACAGCATAGAGAAAGTGCATTTCCAGCCGCTGCCTGGCTTTTATCTCGCGGGGAACCTTTATCGGCCGCTGGGACAGGGCAGGGGACCGTTTCCGGCGGTTCTCAACCCGCATGGACACTGGCAGGAGGGCCGCATGGCGGACGGCACAAACGGCAGCGTGACGGCGCGCTGCATCAGCTTCGCACGGCAGGGAATGATCGCTTTTTCCTACGACATGGTGGGGTACAACGACAGCTTCTTCTGCGACCACGGCGATGTGCCCGTGGACCAGTACTACCTGCGCCACCGCCGGTTCGCCACGAACCAGGTCAACCTGCTGTGGAATATCAGCCTGATGGGACTCCAGACCTGGAATAGCATCCGCGCGCTGGATTTTCTCGAAGCGTTGCCCGATGTGGACAGGAAACGCCTAGCATGCACGGGTGCATCTGGCGGCGGCACGCAGACCTTCATTCTGGGCGCAGTGGACGACCGGCTCGCCGCACAGGCGCCGGTGGTGATGGTGTCCCACACCATGCAGGGCGGTTGCTCGTGCGAGAACGCGCCCGGGTTGCGCGTGAAATACTCCAACATGGAGATCGCCGCTGCCGCTGCGCCGCGTCCCCAGATTCTCGTCGCCGCAACCGGGGACTGGACGAAGGACACCCTGACCGTGGAAGGGCCAGCCCTT
>CAZHEW010000475.1:0-2987 GCA_964531815.1 uncultured Verrucomicrobiota bacterium | reverse complement strand
GGGGCGGCGGATGTGGTTGGGCGGAGGGGGGCGTTTGGCCGGGCGCGGCAGTGCTGGGCGCGTCGGCGCCGGTCTGGGCGTGGCGCCGGAAGTATTTCTGCCAGGCCGTCAGGTCGGTGGTTTCCTGGAGCGCCCAACTGGCGGCTGGCGGGTAGTCATCGCGCTCGGCCCCGAGATAAAAGGGCAGGTCCTCAAAGCGGCGGATTGCGCGGGATCGAGCATCCGCTTCGGCGTAGCCGAGAAGTTCGGGCACGCCGGGCGCCAAGGCGAAGTTTTGGTCGTCCGGCACCGGTGGCGGGATGATGGATGAAAAGTCCAGCGATTCGCCGCGGGCCGCCGCTTCCCGTTGCAGGGCGGCCCAGGCCCGTTTGCCGCGCCAATTCTCCTCGGCGTAGAACAGCACGATGACTGAGACAATCCCAACCACCAGCCAGCCGTAAAAGCGAAGGGCGCGGCGGGTGCAGAACCAACTGAAACCATGCCGCCAGGCGGCAAGGGAGAGCACGGCCAGCAAGGCCAACGCCAGGGCGGCGAGGATATACACGATCTGCAGGAGGTGACAGTTCACCACCCAAATCACGAGCAAACCGAGAACGACGACATCGAGCGCGCCGATGATCCAGCGTTCAAGGCGTGAGGAAGTGGAATGCGCTTTGTTCATGCGACAGCGGCGCCCGCACGGCTGGGCTGCGGTGAGATGGTCACACTCATTCCAGGGCGCGCGCCGGCGGCGGGTTTGGATGGAGGGCCTTCGCTCCGAGGGGCGACCGATTCGGGGTTCCGCGAGGAGGCGGGAGCACGGAGTTGCAGGCCAAGCTCGCCCGCCATCAGTTGTTCGGTGGTCTTCAAGGCTCGGACAACCTCGAATAACGACGGAGCCGTCGCTGGTTGAGGATTGGTCGCAACATCGGGGGCGCTGAGGCGGAAAAGAAGGGTAAGACCCCACAGACAGGCAAACCCGAGGGCAGGCCGGCGGTTGCGCAGGAACATCTCGCGAAGCCAATCGGCCAGGGCTGCCGCCGTTTCTCCGACGCCGGCCGGCTCGGCTGCGGCTTCCACGGCCCGCGTCCAGCGCGCCCGGAAGCCGGGGCTGGGTTCTGCCGGGCGATCAGCCAGCCAGCGCAGGCCGGCCGCCGCGGCCCGCAGCTCCTCGGCATACCGACGGCAATCAGCGCAAAGGGCGAGGTGGCCCTGGAGCCGGGGCGATTCCTCAGCCGCGACGCCTTCCGCCGCCCAGGCGCGGATCGCCTCGCGCCAGCGGCTGCAATCAGGACGGTTTGTCTTCATCGCTTCAGAGTCTTCGGGCTCGGATTTCACATCTCTGTATCCCCCCACAGCTCGGAGAGGTTCAATCCGCGTTGGGCCTCGCGGAGGTTTTCCAGGGCGTAGTGCAGCCGGGACTTGACCGTGCCAACCGAACAGCCAAGCACAGCGGCAATCTCGGGGAGGGACGCATCCTCGAAGAAGCGCAGCAGGATGACGCGCTGATGTTTCTCGGGCAGGGCTTGGACGGCCTCCCGCAGCTTGCCGGCCGCCTCGTGGCGCATGGCTTCTTCGGCAGGCGATGGGCCGGGGGCGGGCAAGCTCTCCTGGGCCTGGCGTCTTTCATCGGCCTCGGCCGAAGGCAGCGCGGCCAGCGGGATCGGGCGGGAGCGGGCGCGGCGCAGGGCCTTTTGGTGGCGATGCAGGAGAATCGAGAACAACCACGTGCTGAACCGGCAGGAGCCGTCGTAGCGCCCCAGGCTGCGCCACGCCTCGACCAGCGTTTCGGCAACCAAATCCTCCGCCGCGCCCTGGTCGCGTGCCAGGCCGCAGGCCTGTTGCAGCAGCCGCCCCTCGTGCTCCGCCGCCAGGCGGCAGAACGCCGCCGATTCCCCTGCTCGGGCCCGAGTCAGAAGATCCGCAGTGCCTGAAATGTCCGGGCGGTCGGCCGTGATGACCATCTATCTATCAATCCCGCCCGGCAGGGGAAAGGTTCAAAGTCCGGGGCTGGCTCACGGCATCCAGAGGAGCCGGGCGCAGACGCACACTGCCACCCTGCACAGGTTGAACGGGGGAAAAGCGAGCGCGCGCGGGCGAGACAGCGGAGGCGTAGTGTGTGTTGCGGGGTGCGTGGTTGACTCGCTGTGCAGAAGTGGCCCCGCGTTTGGCGCTTGCCCGTGGGGCGGTTTGGCCGCCACTCTCACAGGGATGGACCAGCTAATACCAACTCCTGCTTGCGATCGCACCATTCGCTGCCGGCAACTCCCCCTCGCCCCTTCCGAAGGGGAGAGGGCAGGAGTGAGGGGACTGCACAGTCGTAGAATCATGCAGTTCCAATCTGGAAGTGGTAGGAAGCGCCAACTCCTCGCGGGGGTCGAGCGGTGGTCCGCGGGCATTCCCTGCCTGCTGTGCGCAGCCCTGCTCGCTCTCGACGCGCCAGCCCAGGAGCAACGGCCCCCCGCACCAAAGCCGCCCGCCACGCTGGCCGAACTGCGGCAACGCCTGGCCGATCACCTCGCCCAGCCGCGGTTCGCCGCCGCGTTGTGGGGCGTCAAAATTGTCTCGCTCGAGAGCGGTGTGACGATTCTGGAGCACAATTCGGGAAAGCTCTTCACCCCGGCCTCGAACTCCAAGCTCTACACCGTCGCCCTGGCACTCGACCGGCTGGGGGCGGATTACCGGATCAAGACGTCCCTTTACGCCCAGGCCAGGCCGAATCCATCCGGCACCCTCGAAGGCGACGTGATTGTGTATGGGCGCGGCGACCCGACCATCAATGCGCGCCTGAATGGCGGCAGTATCTACCAGGCCCTGGATCCGCTGGTTGGTGCGCTGACCAACGCGGGCGTGAAACGGATCGCCGGCGACGTGGTGGCCGACGAAAGCTACTTCCGCGGCCCGCCCTTTGGCTCGGGCTGGGTGTGGGATGACATGGAGAATTACTACGGCGCCGAAATTTCAGCGCTCACAATCAACGACAACACGCTGCAAATCCGCGTCAAGCC
>CAZHEW010000474.1:0-2992 GCA_964531815.1 uncultured Verrucomicrobiota bacterium | reverse complement strand
GCATCAAGCTCAGCCGGCTGGTGTAGTCGGCGAACACGCGGTAGAGCGGCCAGCGTGGCTCGAAGCTGCCATTGTAGAAGTAGGGCGGGCAATCGGTGTCCTTAGGCGCGCGCGGATTGAACGAGTGCGGGATGAGGAAGTTGACGCCCGACACCTGCATGTGATCCGTCCACCACTTCATTTCCGGGTAGGTAAGGTCCTGGCCGCGCGCACCGAAGATCTCCACCATGGTCACATCATTCGGTTTGCCGTAGGCGTGACTGATCGAACTGCCCAGCTTGGGGGTCTGCCAGCAGGGAACATCATTCGCCGTGCGCTTGCCCATCGCAAACTGGGTAAAGACCGCGTCAATGCCGCCCATGTCGCCGTGGCCCTGCAAGCGCATCATGTCCCCAGCGCAGAACTCGGGATGTTGGTACAACTTCGAGTGCTCCATGAAATGCCCAGTGGATTGCACGCCGTGCTGCCGGCACCACCTGGCGATGCCGCCGTACATGGTCCGGCCCCAGGCCTCCGCCAGCGCGTCCAAATACTGGTAGCGCGCCGCCGTTTGCTCTTCGCCCGCCAGTTCCGACTTGTAGGCGACGTAGGCCTGCTTCCAATCCACCTTCCACTCAGCGAGCACGCGGTTGACCTCGGTGCCCCAATCCCCGGGCGTCTCGGGTTCGTCGTAGAAGAAGCCGCGGATGGTCTTGCCGAAGTCAGCACGGTAGCGCTCGAAGTGCGGCTGGTACACCGTTTGCAGATACCACTCCACGCAATCCTTGCTCGCACCGTCCACGGTCAGTTGCGAGCCGCCGACCTGGATGAGGCCGGGGGCCTGTTTATGAGTGAACTTGAGCACGCGCCACTTGCCGGCTGGAGCCTGCCAATAGAGCTTGCCGTCACGGATATAGCGCGCGAGATCAACCAGCGTATCGCCTTCGATCTTGCCGTCGGCGCTCAGCCGCCCTGCGACTGCGGCGATATACCGCTCGCCGCCGTAGCCGTTGGCTTCAACGGTGCGTGGTCCTTCCACGTCGAGCGTCGCCGCCTCTAGGCGCTTGGCGGCGTAGCGCGGCGGTACTTTGCCGGCGACCGCCTGGCTGGGCCACCACTTCTCATCAAAGATCCAGAGATCGAGATTGTGCTCCTTCGCCGCGTTGAGGCAGATGTCCATGTCGCGCCACCAGCCGGGGCCCATCCAGTCATTGTGCGGGCGGGATTCCGTGGTGAAGCAGCCATTGCCGCCCTCGGCGACCTTGCCGACGTACATGTCGAGCCGATTCTTGCTCTCGTCGCCGTGCAGCCAGAACAGCGGGCCGGTCAGCCGCCGCGCTTCGAGCGGCAGCTCCCGGAACTGCTTTTCCAGGGCCGCCATGCTCGAACCCGTCGGGTGGTGTCGCGCATCAGCCCCCTGCGCCCAGCCCATCACGCCCAGCGATGCCATGGCTGCGACAATACAGGCCCGGGTCAAAGTGATCTTCGGCGCCTTCATGATTCGTTTCAACGCCCTACATCACTCCAGAGAATGCCTTCGGGATCAATGCGAATCTTTCTGCCGCAGACACGCCTCAGTGCCGCCTTGATTCTCGGCGGCCTCCTGCACAGTTTGTGCCATGACTTGGCACTTCAATCGAACAGAGGTTCTCCTTGGCGGCGGGGCCCGCCTCATTGCGGCCGGCTTCATTGTCCTGTGGCTGGTGATGCTGTCAGGCGGCACGGCGTTCGGCGCGGGCGCGGGTGATTCGCGTTTCGAGGGCAAGCACTATCGCGGGCGCGGGGACGTGGAGTATTTGCGGCTGCTGGAGACGGCGCGGCGGATGTTCGAGCCGGACGCGGAGCTGCAGAACCTGGCCATGCTCTACGAGCCGAAGTGGAACGGGCTGGTGGAGGGGCCGACCTGGGATGCGTGGTGGATCCAGAATTCCTACGGCACGAGCTACTCAATTTTGCCGCTGTTGCAGGAGCCGTTCGTCACGTTCCTTCAGAACGCGCAGGACTTGTGGTTCGACCAGATGGGCGATGGCAAACGCGTGGGCGCCAAGCCGCCCTTTGATTGGGTGGCACCGGACGGCTGCCTTTGCGATGCGGCGCGGCCTGGGTGGATTGTCTATAAGCAAGGTGATGGACGCACTGGTATTCATGATTGGGGCATGGAGTTCACCGCGGCGGGGGTGGTTTTGCAGGCGGAGCTGCTGTTGATCAGCCGCGATGCCAAGGCGATTGCGCATTACCTGCCCAGGCTGGAGCGAAGCGCCAATTTCATCGAGGCGCGCCGCGACCCGGCGAACAACCTGTTCCTGGCCGGCCCAGCGGGCAATCTGCTCGCGCCAAGTTATGCGGGGTGGAATCGGCCCGACGGCACTTACGACAAGGCCTACTTGGCCGGGCTGTCGGTGACTTACATTGCGGCGCTGGACCGGCTGATCGAGCTGGAGAAGCTGGCGGGACGCAAGGAGCAGGCGGCGTTTTATGCGCAGCGACGCGAGCTGGCGCGACGCGGATTGCCGCTGCTGACCACCGACGAGGGCTACTTCATCATGTCCCTCGATCCCAACGGCGTGAAGCACGGCGTGTTCGGCGCCGAACGGCACGGATACTTCGAGGCGCCGCCCAACCACGACGCCATCGCCTTTCGCGTGGCCGACGACTTTCAGGCCCGGCGCATCTACCGCAAGATCGCCTCGCTGCCCAGCCTGCGGCCGCATGATTTCATCCTGCCGAACTACCCTTCTTACGACGACATGTACGAAAAGCCCGAGGGCCTTTGGGCCTACGGCACCTGGGTCAACGGCGGGCATTGGTCCACCTGCGAGGCGCGCATGATGCTGGGCTACTACCGGCTCGGCCAGTTCGAGGACGCTCGCAAGTCCATGCGCCGCCTGCTCACTTTCGCGGCGAAGTTCCGCATGGATAACCCGCTCACCAAGTGTGGCAGCGATGTCTATCAGCCCAACGAGCCGGTCAATCTGTGCTACGACAGCTTCGGCCCGGCCGCCGCTTTCATGCG
>CAZHEW010000473.1:0-2996 GCA_964531815.1 uncultured Verrucomicrobiota bacterium | reverse complement strand
AAGCTGCTGATGTGCCGCGTGAAGCCGTATTACATCTACCAGTGCGACCTGATCGCAGGCTCCGCGCATTTGCGCGCCAGCGTGCGCCGGGGGGTGCAGCTCATGGAAAGCCTGCGCGGGCACACGACGGGCTACGCGGTGCCGGAATACGTGATTGACGCGCCCGGGGGCGGGGGCAAGGTGCCGGTGACGCCGGATTATGTCCTGAGCAGCAACTCCGAGCGCGTGGTCATCCGCAATTACGAGGGCAAGGTGTTCGAGTATCCCGAAGCGAGCGACGGGACGCCCCTGAGGGCGCCGCGGCGGGAGATCGCCGAACCGGACCCGGCGTAATCACTCCCGTCCTGAGGCAACCCTCACATTCCCGCGCAGTGCCGCAAGGCGCCCGTGCTGGATTGAGCCGGGATTTAGTGGTGGCCAGCCGTGCCGGTTTCAGGCATAGTATCGGCCGGCAAGCATTGATTGAGTCAATGGAATAGTGTCACATTAACCGAATGACTAACCGATAACTATGAATTCAAATCACACGTGGAAGTTCTTTCGTGCCGGCGGCTTTGACCAGGTCAAACTGGAAACCGGGGCCGACCTGATGGCCCTCGATCAGCTCGACCAGAAGCTGTGGGTGGCTCTGGCCTGCCCGACTTCGGGGCTCGAGTTTGACAAGGCCACCCTGGCCCTGATTGACACCGATAAAGACGGCCGCGTGCGCGCGCCGGAACTGATCTCGGCCGTCAAGTGGGCGGGCGGGCTGCTCAAGAATCCGGATGATTTGCTCAAGGGCGCCCCCACGTTGCGGCTCGGCGCGATCAGCGAGGGGACGCCCGAGGGCAAGCTCATCGCCGCTTTTGCCCGGCAGGTCCTCGGCAAGACGGATGCCGCTGATATCACGATAGACGAGGCGATGGCTGCCGCCCAAACCTTCGCTGCCAAGCCTTTCAACGGGGACGGGGTCGTGTCCGCCGAATCTGCCAGCGACGACGCCACCAAGGCCGTTATCAACGACATCATTGCCTGCCTCGGCGGGGAGGCTGATGCCAGCGGCAAACCTGGCGTCACCCAGGCCAAGGTGGATCAGTTTTTCACGGAGGCCGCCGCGTATTCCGACTGGTGGAAGAAGGCCGAGGGCGACACCAAGGTTCTGCCGCTGGGGCTGAACACGGAAGCGGCGGCGGCAGCCGTCAAGGGCGTTAAGGCGAAAGTTGACGACTTCTTCGCCCGATGCCGCCTGGCGGCTTTCGATCCGAGATCAGTGAACGCGCTGAACCGTGACGAGAAAGAGTTCGTCGTTCTCGGGGCCAAAGACCTCACCGCCACGCATGCCGACATTGCCGGCTTCCCGCTCGCGCAAGTCGGTGCCAACAAGTCACTGCCCCTTACCCAGGGGGTCAACCCGGCCTGGGCGGACGGGCTCACCAAGCTCTACGCGAACGCCGTCAAGCCCCTGCTCGGCGACAAGACTTCGCTCACTGAGGCCGATTGGGCTGCGTTGCTCGCCAAGCTTGCGCCCTTTGACGCCTGGAGTGGCAGCAAGGCCGGGGGATTGGTCGAAAAACTCGGCCTCGCGCGGGTGCGGCAAATCCTGGCGAGCAAGGCCAAGGAAACAGTCACCGCGCTAGTCGCCAAGGACAAGGCCGAGGAGGGCCACGCCCAGGCGGTCATTGGGCTCAACCGGCTGGTCCACTACCACCGCGACCTCGGCAAGCTCTGTAACAACTTCGTCAACTTCCGCGACTTCTACGGCCGCAAGGACAAGGCCATCTTCCAGGCCGGGACCCTCTATTTGGACCAACGGAGTTGCGATCTCTGCATCACGGTCGAGGACGCCGGCAAACACGCCGCCATGGCGGGCCTGGCGGGCACTTACCTCGCCTATTGCGACTGCTACCGCAAGGGCTCCGGGGAGAAGCTGCAGATCGTCGCGGCCTTTACGGGCGGCGACTCGGACAACCTCATGGTCGGCCGTAACGGCATTTTCTACGACCGCAAGGGCCGTGACTGGGACGCCACCATCACCAAGATCGTGGATAACCCGATCAGCATTCGGCAGGCGTTCTGGGCACCGTATAAGAAGCTGGTGCGGATGATCGAAGAAATGGCCGCCAAACGCGCGGCCACCGCGGATGCGGCGGCGGATGCCAAGCTGGCGGAAGCAGCGAAGGCGGCGGCCAGCGGAGCGCCGCCCAAACCGGCGGAACCGCCCAAATCGAAGTTTGACACCGGCACACTGGCCGCCATCGGCTTGGTGTTCACCACCTTGCTGGCAGCCCTCGGGGGCATCTTCGGCAAGATCCTTGGCTTGGCGTGGTGGCAGATTCCCCTGGTTCTTATCGTCATCCTGCTGGCCATCTCCGCGCCGTCCATGATTATTGCCTGGCTGAAGCTGCGCCGGCGCAACCTCGGCCCGATCCTGGACGCCAACGGCTGGGCGGTGAACGCCAAGGCCAAGATGAACGTGCCATTCGGCGGATCGCTTACGGGCGTGGCGGCGTTGCCGCCCGGCTCGCAGCGGGACCTGGTTGATCCCTTTGCCGAGAAGAAGAGCCCATGGCCGACGATCATCGTGCTGGTCATCCTCCTGGTCATCGCCTATGTCGTGCTCAACAAGCTCGGCTACATCTACGACTGGACCAACGGCAACCTCGGCGATCCTCGGAAGCCGAGGGTGGAACAAGCCGCCCCGGCCGCGGCGCCAGCACCGGCGGCCGATGCCGCGGCGGAACCGGCGGAGACAACGAATTAATCGCGGCCCCAGACCCCATCGCGGGCGGCCGGCAGCTTGCTGCCGGCCGCCGCTTGTCAGCCCCTGGCCCCCATGCCGCGCGAAACCCGTGCCGCCAAGTCCGCCCGGCTTCGAAAGATCATAGCCGGCCTTGAGAAGGCCTATCCTGACGCGCATTGCGAGCTAAACCACGCCAGCCCGCTCGAATTGCTGGTGGCGACAATTCTATCGGCCCAGTGCACCGACAAGCGGGTCAACCTCGTCACGGCGGAGCTTT